>NZ_CP024309.1:300000-499999 GCF_002944405.1 Sinorhizobium fredii
CGGCTATCAAGAGCATGAGAGAAGATGGCACGCTCTCCAAGCTGTCGATCAAATGGTGGGGCTCGGATCAGACCTCCGCGAAGTAGCGCCGCAGTGGCCCAGGTTAGCCTGGGCCAATTATCGGGAAGGAATTCTCATGCTTTATCAGGATACGGTCGAATCCGAGGTGCTTGTCCATAAGCCTTGGTTTATCGCCTCGATCTTCGCCCTAGTGCTTGCGGCGTTTCTGATGATCAATCTCACAGGCACTACAATGGGTGAACTCATGCGCCCAGTTATCGGCAACCCGCTGGAAAGCGGCCTCTATGGGCGCTTCGCGATCGCCTTTGTGATTGCGATTATATTCTGCGCCAATCTGGTGCTGATCGGCTTTGCGCCCTTGAAACTACAGATTGGTATTGTGTGGCTTGAACTGCTCGCCCTGTTCATCACTTTCTTCAAACTATTCAACCTGAGCCTGCCGTTTATTTGGGATAAGCTGCCAATCCTGATCGCGCAGGGGGCACTTACGACGCTGTATGTATCGGCAATCTCGCTGATCTTCGCGTCGATCATCGGAATAGCTGCCGCGATTGCGAAGCTCTCAACCAACGGATTTGCCTACGGAATTGCCAGCTTCTATACCTCGTTCTTCCGCGGTCTACCTCTTTTGATGCAAGTTTACCTCGTCTATCTCGGTCTGCCACAGCTAGGCGTCATGATCGACGCCGTCCCGTCAGGCATAATAGCGCTTTCACTCTGCATTGGTGCGTATATGACCGAAATATTCCGGTCAGGCATTGCGAGCATTGATCGCGGCCAGTGGGAGGCCTCCCGATCTATGGGTTTCGGCTTTGGCCTCACCATGCGCAGGATCATCTTGCCCCAAGCGTTTCCTGTGATCATTCCACCGATGGGGAACATGTTCATCGGAATGTTGAAGGATAGCTCTCTTGTCTCAGTTCTCGGTGTTTGGGAACTGACGTTCCTTGCTCGTACGATCGGTCAGCCAACTTTTCAGCACATGGAGATGCTGATCACGGCGGCAATTATTTACTGGATTATGTCTGCCTGCCTTGAAGTTATTCAATCCAGGATTGAGGCCCATTTTTTCAGGAGCAAGGTGCGATGACGAGTAGCAATATCCACCACGTCAAGAATGGCATGTACGAGGGCAGCCCCTCAGAGACTGACAAAGGTCCGTGCGCGCGGCCAGCTCCAACTGGAGAGGCACTGAATCAGGCTCATGCCATAACAACCGCGGACCCGATTATCGAAGCGAAGAGCGTATCGAAATGGTACGGCGCCTTCAAGGTACTGAAAGGCGTCGACCTCACCGTACGTAAGGGCGAGCGCATAGTAATATGTGGGCCCTCCGGTTCAGGGAAATCGACTCTGTTACGCTGCTTCAACCGGCTCGAAGCCCATCAGGAGGGCGAAATCACCGTTAACGGGATCAGGTTACACAATAAGATGCGCAACGTGACTGAAGTCCGCAAGAACGTCGGCATGGTGTTCCAGCACTTTAACCTCTTTCCCCATATGACTGTGCTGATGAACTGCATGGCGGGCCCAATGTGGATCAAAGGTGTATCCGAAGGCGATGCCAAGAAAACAGCCTTGAAGTTCCTCGAGCGCGTGCGCATTCCAGAACAAGCCAACAAATTCCCGGTTCAGCTATCAGGTGGGCAACAGCAGCGTGTGGCTATTGCACGCTCGCTATGTATGGAACCTGCCGTAATGCTCTTTGATGAGCCCACCTCGGCGCTCGATCCGGAGATGGTGTCGGAAGTGCTTGAAACAATGACGGGTCTCGCGCGCGATGGAATGACCATGGTCTGCGTCACCCATGAAATGGGCTTTGCTCGTGCCGTCGCCGACCGGGTGATCTTCATGGATGCGGGCCAAATTGTCGAAGAAGCCGCTCCCAACTACTTCTTCACCAACCCTCAACACGACAGAACAAAGCTTTTTCTCAGTCAGATTTTGAAGCACTGAGAGCCTTGGTGAAATGAGCGGGCGCCGTTGTGCGGACGGGTAAGTCGATAGTAGGTGCGCTGCGGGAGGTGGACCGCACCGCGAGGGGTTACTCGTTCACGAAATTGGCTCCCGGTCTCTAAGACTGGAACAGATCTAGTGTGCGGAATTTGTGCGAACTGAGCTGCGTCCGAAGCCAAAATAACATCACAGGGGCTCAAAAAAAGCTGAAACAAGAACGCATCGAAATGCGAACCTACTCATCAGTAACGCATATCATGACCGATGAGCCGAAATCATTCCTTAACAACATTCGTAACAAAGGAGCGTCATCGATGACGTCGCATGCCAGACTTGTGCTTGGAATTCTTGAGCTTGATGAAGGTCTGATGCCGGATAGCCCGTTCAATGTTCAGCGGGAAGGCGCACTTCAAAATCCAGAGACTTTTAGCGTACCAATCTTAACCGAGCTTGTGGATGGCGCACTAGCGGATACTGTCATTCGCGGTGATCCGTCACTTGAGGGCGCTTGCGTTGCAGCGGCTCAGCGCTTAGTAGCCCGAGGCGCCAATGTGATTTCCGCCGACTGTGGCTTCTTCATTCGGCATCAGGCAGCGGTCTCCGCAGCAGTCAATGTGCCCGTGGCGATGTCAAGCCTTCTCCTTATTCCGACTTTGCTCCGTCAGCTATCACCAGCTCAAAAGCTTGCGGTGATTACGGCAGACTCAAGGCATTGCAGTGAAGATTTGTTTGGTATCGAAAATCCAGCGGACCGAGCGAGAGTAGTTGTCGGCGGGATCGAAGGCGGCAAATACGTACGCGACGCGTTGTCACGTCCGCTGGTTCTAACCAGCATTGATCAGATTGAGCAGGAGGTCGGAGCTTGCGTCGCGCAACTACGCGCCAAGCATCCTGAGATAGGGATGTTGCTCTTCGAATGCACAGGGTTCCCATGTGTTACGAAGGCTCTCCGCCACAAAACAGGTTTACCCATCTACGACATCACAGATCTTTGCCGACTGACTCTTGCCTCCACTGGCAGCCTTGCTTTGCAGTAGGGCACGATCTTACTATTAGACCGCTACCAATGGAGCAATGGAGGCGAAATGTCACGCAGCCATTGCGCTGCTTGATGCCCCTACATCGTGTTTGTCGTCAAACGATTTCATCTGAGGAGATCTTGGAAATGCGTCCGTCGCGATCCGCCTCAAGCTATTAGATTACTCCCAGGTCTCTGCCAACCTCCACAAAAGTCTCAACTGCGCGATCGATATCGGCCAACGAATGTGCTGCCGACATCTGCGTCCGAATACGTGCTTGGCCTTTCGGTACGACTGGAAAGTAAAAACCTACAACATAGATTCCGCGTAACAGCATATTTTCTGCCATCTGCCGGGCCAAGAATGCGTCCGCCAACATGATAGGGATGATGGGGTGGTTCGCGCCGGCTAGGCTGAAGCCGGCACTGCTCATTTTGGTTCGAAAGAGCTCGGCGTTAGAGTAAAGCTTTTGCCGCAACACATCCCCGCCCTCGATTAGCTCAAAAACCTTCAGAGACGCCGAAGCAATAACCGGCGCCAGCGTGTTGGAGAACAGATAAGGACGCGAGCGCTGCCGTAGCCATTCGATGATCTCGGCCTGGGCCGAGGTGTAACCGCCCGACGCGCCGCCGAGCGCCTTTCCGAGCGTGCCGGTGATGATGTCGACCCGGCCCTCAACGCCGCAATATTCCGGCGAGCCGCGGCCGTTCCTGCCGACGAAGCCGACGGCATGGCTGTCATCGACCATGACCATCGCGCTATATTTCTCGGCGAGATCGCAGACGCCCTGCAGGTTGGCGATGATTCCATCCATCGAGAAGACGCCGTCGGTGGCGATCATCTTAAAGCGGCTGCCCTCTGCCTTCTTCAACTCTTCCTCGAGTGCGGCCATGTCATTGTTGGCGTAGCGGAAGCGCTTGGCCTTGGAGAGACGCACGCCGTCGATAATCGAAGCGTGGTTCAGCGCGTCCGAAATGATCGTATCCTCTTCGCCGAGTAGCGTCTCGAAGAGACCGCCATTGGCATCGAAGCAAGAGGAATAGAGGATCGTGTCTTCCATGCCAAGGAACGAGGATATGCGCGCCTCTAGCTCCTTGTGCTCCTCCTGCGTGCCACAAATGAAGCGTACCGAGGCCATACCATAGCCGTACCGGTCGAGCGCCTTCTTCGCAGCAACGGCGATTTCCTCATTGTCGGCAAGACCAAGATAGTTGTTGGCGCAGAAGTTCAAGACCTTGTCGCCGCCAACAATGGTGATCTCGGAGGACTGGCGAGAGGTGACGATCCGTTCTGATTTATAAAGCCCAGCGGACTTAAGTTCAGCTAGTTCCCTTTTAAGATGTGCGAGAAAGGTACTGGTCATTAACGTATCCACGTGCATCGGGTGCAAAAATGCGACGGCTCTTCCGCATAGCAGAGCCGTCGGCTTGGACGAGTATTGATCGAGTTACAGATAGGCTACCGGCGTCGACCAGCCCTTATCGAAATGCTTTTGCCAATACAGATCGGTAAGTTGGCGCGTTACCGGACCTACTTTTCCTGTGCCAACGGTGGAACTATCAATTCGAGTAACCGGCATGATGCCCCCGGCAGTCGAGGTGATGAACACTTCGTCCGCTTGGCTAAGCTCCTCACGAGGTAGGTCCGCGGCAGCAACTGCTACGCCGATTTCCTTGCATAGGTCGAATACCGTCTGGCGTGTAATCCCAGGCAGAACCCCAAAGGCTGGAGTCTTCAACTGACCGTTCTTGACAGTGAAAACATTAAAGCCCGGGCCTTCGGCAATGTTGCCATTGGTGTCCATAATAAGCGCGGTCTCGGCCCCAGCATCGTAAGCGTCGAAAAGGCCTTTCACCAGGTCAAGCCAATGGTAATTCTTGATTGTAGGATCCACTGAGTTTGGCGGGATTCGAACGGTTTCGCTTACGCCGACGTGCAAGCCTCGCTCCAGTTGTTCTTTGTTGGCTACAGAGCCGAAAGGCACAGCGAAGGCAATAAGCCGGTTCTCAGCGTCGCGCGGATCGCGACTAAATGTCGGTGAACCGCCGCGCGTGCATATCATCTCAACATAGGCTGATTTGTGGCCAGAAAGGGCGACGCAGTTCGACAGTATTCTCTCGACCTCATCTCGCTCGTAGGGCACCTTCATTCGGAGACGCTCCATTCCCCTGAAGAAGCGATCAAGATGAAGATCCAGTCTGAAGAAGCGCCCCTCCCAGACGTGGACGGTGTCGTAAGTAGCATCGGAGTGAAGGAATCCCCAGTCAAGGACCGAGACCTTCGCTTCTGACATTGGGAGATACTGCCCGTCCATGAAGGCGACGCCGTGAGGATAACGGCGCATATCTTTATGGCTAGGTTCGACTTCCGGAACGCCCACCATCGGCTCCGTCGTGGCAACTGTCATGTTTTCTTCCTCTAACCGTGGCTACGCCAAGATCTCTGCGCGCGTCTGACTTCATGCTGTCCCCCAGGGACTTCATGTACTTTCCACGCGCAAGCTTGTTGCTGTTAATCGTTCGCTCTATGGTTCCGTTAGATCTGGAACTGCTAAGGTGTGCATGAAGAACAAGAGGACCGAAGCCGCTTGTCCGGTCAATCCGGCACGCACTTATTCATTGCATCAAACTATGCGCATGCACGATCAAATCGCTGCCGCAAGCGCAATAGACACTTCAAAATACACCCTCAGTTGCGGTAAAAAAATCAGTGTGAATAGGCTTTGGACCAGAATACGAGGTTCGAACTTCACACGGTCGAGTGTGATCATGCTTCTAAACTTGCGAACGTTTGGATTGGTATAGAGCTTCGTCTTCACGAACACGTCGAACGCTTCGACGTCTTCTACTGCGACGATCAGAACGAAATCTGCATCTCCCGTGACCATGTAGCATTGGGTTACTTCTTTTGCGGCGCGCATAGCGCGCTTGAATTCGTCGACAAGATCTAGACGTTCCCGGTCTAATTCCACATTAACAACAACGGTCAGGGATTTCCCCAGAGCCTTAGGATCCACAAGCACAATGTCGGCAATTATCACACGGTCCGCTCGAAGCTTATTGACGCGCCGCATACACGAGGCTGCCGAAGAACCAACGAGCTCCGCCAGTTCCGCAAACGACAGTCTGTTGTTCTTTTGAAGTGCGGCGATGAGGCGTCGATCGAG
Source organism: Sinorhizobium fredii (assembly GCF_002944405.1). Lineage (NCBI taxonomy): Bacteria > Pseudomonadati > Pseudomonadota > Alphaproteobacteria > Hyphomicrobiales > Rhizobiaceae > Ensifer > Ensifer fredii. Next base: position 306,163 of record NZ_CP024309.1, read on the forward strand.
ATCATCCAGCATTATCTTGCAGCTCCAGTATTCGTTTTACCCGATCGGCAGCACCGAGGTAAACAGTTCAGCCATCTTAGCCCATGACTTTTTACGACGCACGCTCCAAATTCCGCCCGCAGGTGCAACGTACATTTCGCAAACGGGAGAGGTATGCAAGACAATAGCCCTGGGTTCTGGCGGATTCAATGACGGAAAGCTCGTCATCGGCCAACCGAAATGCAGGGGCTCTTCCCAATTCCATCCACGATGGACAATGAGCTCCGGTTTGGCTCGCGTCATTGCGCATCTCGTGGCGGGCCTGAAGCCGGAGATCAATGCAATGGATTTCTCCGTCAGCCGCGACGCCTGAGCTATTTCACTCGAAACGCCTGGGAGAACTGAACTATGATCGAACAGGTTTCAGCCACCAACGCGCTGGGCGCAATCGGTTCCTACGCGCAGGCGATCAAGGTCGGCGAATAGCTCTTCTTCTCCAGACAACCGCCGCTCAATTGAAGGGAATTGAGTTCTGGTGTTCTGTCGACCGGCCCAGCTAGAAATGCGTGCCGACTTACAAGTATTGTTAAATACTAGAATAACACCGCTCCACTCCGCGAAGTTTCTAGAAAGCGACAGATCATCACTGACGTCGGCCGGATGGAATGTGCTGAGGGAGATTGGCCAAGCCGGATGATTGCTATTTGTTACGGCCGCCCCGAACGAATTCTGCCGGCTGCCGCCATCCCAAAAGCGTTCACAACGTCCATTTCGAATGAGCCGGCCGCATCAAAGCAATCATGCCGAAAAACTGTATGGCCTCAATTCACACAAGCCTCGTTTCATAGGATTTCCTGTTGGCGATGCGAGCTGACCTTAGCCCGCTCGCCTGCCGCTATGCAGCAAGGATCCGGGCCAGGGCTAGCATCTGTGGCAGAGTAATCGGAACATTGCCGACGCTGGCCGGAACGGGATGCGACGCCAAGCGCGCAACCACCATGTCCACCTTAGGGGCAACATAGAGCAGTTGCCCGTGCATGCCTTGGCCCATATATGCGCCCAGCTCATCGTGTGTCACGACCCATTGCGTGCGATATTCGTAGCTACTGTTCTGCACGTCAGCTACTACCGACGCAGGCACCAGCTGCTTTCCGTTCCACTCGCCATTGCGCCGCATAAGCTCGCCGAAACGCGCCAGATCTCGTGCAGTTGCCGAAAGACCTGCACCGGCCATAGGCGTACCGGCGGAATCGACGAAGATGTATCCGTCTTCTTCGCAGCCCAGTGGAGCCCACAGTCGTTCATGCAAGAGTTCCGTAAACGAGCGCCCAGTCACGCGGTGCATTACCCAAGCCAGCGCATCCGTGTTCACGGTTTTGTAGTTCCAGGTTCCGCCGTGAACGCCTTCCTTGCGTATAGTGCAAACGTAATCAAACAAAGTCTGCGGCCCGTCTGAGCCAACCGGCCGAGGTCGCCAGCCGCAGGCGCGCGCATGCTCCCAGAAATGGGCGTGTTTATCGGTATACACTTCGCTGTAGTCTAGGCCTGTCCGCATGTCCATCACCTGGCGCAGCGTCGCGTCCTCGAATGCGCTGCCTCGCAGCTCCGGTACATAGTAAGCGAGCACCTTGGAGTCGTCGAGCACGCCTTCATATACGAGCGTCGCGGCGATGGTGCCAGCATATGACTTCGTAATTGAGTGCAACGCGTGCGGCAGGTGCGGCTCGAGCGCGCCGAAGTATCGCTCATAGACGATGCGGCCGCGATGCAGTACCACAATCCCGTCCGTGTAGGTATCGTAGAGCGCTTCATCGAAACGGAGCATGTGCCCGTTCGCATCAGAAAAGGTTAGCGCGTCGATGTCGGCGGCCCTGTCGCTGCGATCAAACGGTGCAGAGCCGCCCTGACCGCGCCACACGCTCACAGTCGGCACCAGCTCGCACATGTGCGACAGCGACCACCGCAGCTGCGGAAAATTTAGAAATTCGTCACTCTCGAATGTGATGCGCTTGTCATCGACTGGCGGCGAACCGCGCATCCAGCCGAGTTCATTCGGATCTGAAGCGCGACCATCGAGATATCGCTGTCCATTGAATTCAAACATGCCCATCGATAATCTTTCCGTGTTCATGTTGTAGGTTTATGCAACGATTCTTTTCTGACATGAGGCTTAGTAGCGTCTCATCTAAACTTGATATAGTCCGTCTGCCATTTCGTGTGCTAACAGGGAGTCACTATCCCTTTTCTTGGTATCGGGTGGCAGCTCTTATCCCGTCGCAAATGTGGGTTCCCCGTGAGGGCAACCCGTCACATCTAGCAACAAACCAGTATGAGGCAGAGCACCTCGGGTTCGACGTATCCTGATAACGCATGAGAATTTCTTCCTTTAGTGGGCAGAGTTTAATCTGCGCCGCGGCAGTGCTACCTTGGGGAAGTTTGGTCCGAGCCGTACCATTTGATCGACAGCTTGGAGAGCGAGCCGTCATCCTTCATGCTCTTGACGGCCGCCGCAATTTTCTCGCTGAATTCCTTGTCGCCATGAAGCACGGCGATTACCGCCGGCGCGGATACCAGTGGATCGCCGATTACTTTGAACGGGTAACCAGCTTTGATCATCGCTCTTGCATTCAGCTCCTCATCAAGAATGCCATGAAGACGAACGCCATCGCCTAGGCGGAGATCATCTGCTGAAGCAGCGGTAGACGGGTAGCTCTTAACCGCACTCGGCGTAAATTCGTACTTAATCGGTGGAGCGTTGTACATTTCGAGCGCGTGTTTAAGATAGGATTCCTCTGACGAACCTGCAGCAGCACCGATTACCTGCCCATCAAGGTCGGAAGACTTGGTCGCCTTGCTATCTTTGTGAACGACGGCAACAGTGTTGCCGTAGATGTACACGGCTGAAAAGTCGAATAGCTTGGCGCGGGGGGCTGTCGGCGTCATCTGTCCCATGGTGAGATCCCAACGACCGTCCCATTTTCCCGAGGCTACAATATCCCAGTCGGGCGTTACAAATTGCGCCTCGACGCCCATATACTTGGCAACGCCTTTAGCGACGTCGACATCAAAGCCGTCAAGTTGCCCCTTGTCGTTAATGAACGAGGCAGGGGGCCAGTCGGCGCTTGTCGCCACTGTCAGCGCCTCCTTGGCGAGAACGCGATCAAGTACTTCGCCCGCATGGGCGGAGCCTGAGCACGCAAGGACGATCGATGCAGTCGTTGTGAGCCTTCTTAAAAGCCTGTTCAACTTAGCTCCCCTTAGTTGTGTTGGTTGCCAGTACGCTAAAACTGCGATTTAGTGCACGTGATTTGATTGTTAACGCACAGCAATTGGCGGGTTGCGCCAAAATGGGGCGAACGCCGAAATAGTTGCTTCAAAAATGCCTTCTTTTGAAATGGTCCGGCATGGGGTCGCAGCGTTTTCAGGAGAACTGATCGTGCAATACAATGCGACTTCAACTGAGCTCTTAGATAAGGACCGTGAAGGCAGTAGCCAGTGGACGCTGCCTTAACGCAAGCGTAGGTTTCTCACACTTTCGGCTGGGCGCTTCAGCATGCTCTCCTGAGCGCTTCTGCCTTGCCGACGAAAGCGTCGTCCGTGAACTATCCGTGCGCCTCTGATAATGCTCTGTAATTTCAGCTTTCCTGCGGTGTAGTGTTGCAAGAAAGGCGCTCTCTGAGGGCGCTTTTCTTGCAATATGATTTTGCGGTTTTCTGCCTCGGCGCGGCGTGATTCACTGGCTTTAGCGGCGGTGAATCGAGGAGCGGCGATGTCGAGACCACGCGAGCGGCGCGAGACGGGAGAGCAGGACCTGTTCCGCGCCCGGCTGGATCAGATCATCAACATGACGCACGAACTGGTGCGGCTGGCGCAGACGATCGACTGGCCGGTCTTGGAGCGGCGCTTCGGTGAAGTCTATTGCGATGGCCCCGGCATGCCGCCGCTGCCGACGCGGCTGATGGCCGGGCTGGCGATCCTCAAGCATACGTTCAACCTGTCGGACGAGGAGCTGTGCGCCCGCTGGGGGGAGAACCCCTATTTCCAGTATCTCTGCGGCGAAGAATTCTTCCGCCACGACCTGCCCTTCGACCGCTCGTCGATGACGCGCTGGCGGGGCCGCATGGGCGAGGAGCGGCTGAGCGCGCTGTTGCAGGAAAGCCTGGCGGTTGCGGTCAAGACCGGGGCGATGCAGCCCTCCGACACGCGCCGGGTGATCGTCGATACCACCGTGCAGCCGAAGAACGTGATGTTCCCGACCGACGCGAAGCGGCGGCGCTCGGCCGTCGAGCCGGTCATCGGCCATCTCAAGGCCGAGCACCGCATGGGCCGCAACTATCTCGCCGGCGAACACGGCGACGCCATCAACGCCGTGCTGGCTGCCGCCGGCTACAACTTCTCGCTCCTCCTCAACTGGTTGAGGCAGCTTTTGTGGCTGCTGCTCGCCTGGCTGCTCGGGGGAGCGAACCCGCACGCCGCCTAAGTCCGCTTATTGTTCACGGCCGACGAAAGCCCTCCGTTGTGAGTTTGTTTCGCCAGTTCGATGACCTCTTGGCACCTGTCTGGATCCGCGGACACTTGCCGCAATGTACGCCGGCATGTTTGCAAGGGCGTAAAAAGCGACTTGCCCAGCTGTAGAATATGGGTGGCCCCTTTGTAAGCCGGTCAGGGCGTCACGGCTATTTCAAACTACCCCGCTTAATGGTCCAGGCGTTTCACGGAAAACATGCGATTGATCCCCAGTTCGCAAGCGGATGCGCAATTCTCCCGAAACATGATAGGCCAAATTTTTTACTTTCGGCCGATCCTCGGTTTTCGCGAATCGTCTCCTTTGCATTTAATATTAGAGGCGAACGGAGGTTCGGTTTCAATAAGGGCAACGAGCATGACCAACATTGCGAATTTCCAGCAGCTGAAACAAGAGGTTACTGAATGGCGCCGCTACCTTCATCAGAACCCCGAACTTGATTATCGGCTGCACAATACCGCGAGATTTGTTGCTGAAAAGCTCGCTTCCTTCGGTATCAATCACATCGAAACCGGGATTGCCGAAACTGGCATTGTCGCATTATTACAAGGGCAAGGAGGGGACGGGCCCACAATTGGATTGAGAGCGGATATGGACGCCCTGCCGATTACTGAGGCTTCTAGTAAGCCATGGTCGTCCACAGTTGATGGACACATGCATGCCTGCGGTCATGATGGTCACACCGCCATGCTTTTAGGTGCAGCAAAGTACTTGGCCGCCACACGCAACTTCAAAGGTACCGTCGCGCTTATTTTTCAACCAGCTGAAGAGGTGGAGCTTCCTTCGGGTGGCTTTAGAATGGTTCAAGAAGGAGTGATGGACCGTTTTAGGATATCCCAGGTGTACGGGATGCACATTGAGCCGGGTATGGACATCGGCAAGTTTGGTATCCGGTCCGGTCCAGTTATGGGCGCACAAGACGACTTCGATATCGTCATCAAGGGCAAAGGCGGGCATGCCGCATCTCCTCAAGAGACCGTGGACCCCGTAACGATAGCGGCGCAGATTATTTTAGGTCTCCAGACCCTTATCTCTCGAAAAACGGACCCCTTGGACTCGATCGTTCTATCAGTCACAAAACTGAAAGCTGCCCAAGCCTACAATATCATTCCAGATCAGGTCGAGATTTCAGGGACGGTCAGAACGCTGAAGTCAAGCCTGCAAGATTTTGCCGAACGAGAGATCCCTAAGATCGCCGAGGGAATTGCACGTGGCTTTGGTGCGGAAATAGAATTCAAGTATTTGCGGTCAGTGCCGGTTACTTACAACCATTCCGAAGAAACGAGGCATGCCGTTGCAGCGGCGCAGAGTTTGGTGGGCTCAAGTGCCGTGGACGAAGCCGTAAGGATTCAAATGGGTGCGGAGGATTTCTCCTACATGCTGCAGGCGAGGCCTGGCTCCTTCATATTTGTCGGCAATGGACCGACGGCTGCGTGCCATAACCCTGCCTTCGATTTCGATGACGAAGCGTTGCCGTACGGCATAGGGTACTGGGTAAAGTTAGTCGAAACTATCTTGGGGTGATAAATATCACCGCCGCTTTTCCGTGATGGGGCTGAGTGACCGCGCCAACGGCGCTTTCCCGATCAGACGGTGTCTTCCATACCGAGGCCCAGAGCAGGGTGACCTGAATGACCACCACGATCATTCGCAGCGTCGAAGAACTGCGCCGGACCGTCGGACGCTGGCGTCGCACCTATACGTGCGCAGCGGTCGTGCCTACCATGGGTGCATTGCATGAGGGGCATTTAAGATTGGTTCGTGCAGCCCTTTCCCAGGCCGAATGGGTCGTCGTTACACTCTTCATTAATCCGCGCCAGTTCAACAATGTCGATGATCTTACCGCCTGTCCACGGACCGAAGAGAGCGATTTTTTTAGGCTTCAAACTATCGGGGCACACGTTCTGTACGCCCCAGCCATTGAGGAAGTGTATTCGCCAGGCTTTGCCACGACGGTTCAAGTGGACAGTGTCTCGCAGGGGCTTTGCAGCGCATATCGCGCCGGACATTTCGAGGGGGTGGCAACGGTCGTAACCAAGCTTTTCCTCAAACGGCTGCCGATATCGCTTTCTTCCGGGAGAAAGACTTCCAGCAGCTTCATATCGTGCGCAGGCTGGTCCACGATCTCGATATTCCGATCAAGATCGTCGGCTGCCCAACTGTGCGCGACGTAGATGGGCTTGCCATGTCGTCACGCAATATGCGCCTTCCGGCTGTCGAACGCGAGATCGCCTCGACGCTCCCGGCGGTCCTCTTCGACACCGCCGATCAGCTGTCACGGGGTTTTCTTCCGCACGACGTCATCCCCGAGGCCAGGCGCCGACGTCGAAGCGCAGGCATTGATTATTTTGAACCGCGCTCGGAGGCCGACCTTTTGCCGCTTGACCACCTTGACAATCCGGCGCGGCTTCTGGTCGCGGCGACGCTTGGCCAAACACGCCTGATCGACAACGTCAAGGTTATTCCGTGGACAGAGCCGCCAACTGCAGTGGCCGTGCAGCCCCACCGGTTTTATGGAGCAGACCTAACCACAAATTCTGGCTGGCAGCAATGGATATCGCATTCAAACGCCGGTACCGTTGGTGGCGCCGGACGGCCGTTTCCCGCCAAACTAATCTTACGGACAATAGCTCAAACCCGTGAGGGCCCGAAAAATCTGGATGTCAACCAAGGAGTTAAAAATGCCCATCAGCAAAGGCCCCCAGGCCTTTCCACGAACAGAGTTCTTGCGCCGGATTTCCGCCGTAAAAGCAGAACTGGCACGACGGAACGTTGACGCGCTTGTGGTGTTCAACGCACACAACCTCACATATCTGACTGGATACACGACGCCCTCCGGCTATGTGCCGGAGGGACTCGTCGTGTCAGTTCACGAGGAAGAACCCACATTCATTCTGCGCCAAATGGATGCGCCCGCCGCAATTCACCAGACATTCATGTCACGCGAGAATATCATTCCGTATCCGGAAGAACTGATCGGTACTCCCGAAAAGGATGGCTATGATGCCATCATCGCATTCCTTCATGAAAAAGGGCTCGAAAAACGCGGCATAGCATTGGAGCTAGGGGACTTGCGCTTCCATGAGGTAACGAAATTCAAGACCCGCCTCCCGAACGCAAGGATTGAGGATTGTTCCAACCTGGTAACCTGGCTCCGAATAGTCAAGTCAGACCTTGAGGTCGCCGTTATGCGAGAGGCTGCAGCTATTACAGATGCGGCGATGATGCGGGCTGCCGAGGTTATGCGTGCGGGCGTTCGCGAGGCTGATGCTGTCGCCGAGATCGCCGCGACACTCGCGCGGGGAGCTAACGGACGGCCTGGTACCAATATTGCTGAAATCGCCTTCAACTCCTCTCCGCGAACAGGAACAGCTCACATTCCGTGGAGCGAGGATGTGCTCCGTGAGGGCTCACAGATTAATATCGAATTAGGAGGTGTCCGGCATAAGTATGCAGTCGGGCTCATGCGAACATTCTCGATTGGCAAGCCGTCGCAGCGTCTTCAACGAGTCCACGACGCGCACATTGCCGGGATGGACGCAGCGCTGGAAGCGATCCGGCCTGGAAACACTTGCAGCGACGTCGCAAACGCATTTTATCGCGTTTATGAAAGGCTCGGCTACAGAAAAGAATCTCGCTGCGGTTACGCTAACGGCATCGGTTGGCTCGAGCCGACCGCAAGTTTCCAAAAAGGCGATATGACGGTATTGAAGCCAAACATGACCTTTCACCTCATGCTGGGCAACTGGTTCGACGAGGATTTCGGCTACATGATTAGCGAATCAATTCGCGTAACTGAATCGGGCGTCGAGGTGCTGACCAAAACGCCCCGCAAACTCTTTGCCCTTTGAACGCCCGTTTATTCGAGGGGCCGCAACGACTGCCGTTCAAGCCGGATAGTTTGAGTTTGGAACAGCCTGGGTAACACTGCCATCATCGGCAAAAACAATGAGCTTGCGAGCCGGGCGCGAGCGTGTCGGCGATCGCCCATCGGATCGGCATTCGTCCGTCGCAGCTCTTCGCCTGGCGTCGTGACGCTCTGGACCATGCCTCCTCGCAGCGTTCGGCTGGCGAAGTCGCCTCGGTGCGCCCGGTTGCCCCGGTGATCGAGGTTGTCATTGGCGACATTGTCGTACGCGCCGGCGCAGATGTGTATCCCTCCGGCGGGGGACCGCCTTGCGAAGTTCCGCTTATCCGTGAGTCTGCGCTCTTAAGAGTGGACTTAAGAGCGCACTGAGCAATTCATGGGACATGCAGTTTTGCTGACCGGACCAGAGCGGCGGCGGCGAGGGTCGTTGGAAGATCGCGCGCAGATACTGGCGGAGGCTTTCGCGCCAGGCGCGGTGGTTTCTGAAGTCGCACGTCGCTTCGAGGTTTCGACTGGTCTGATCTACACCTGGCGGCGGCAAGCTTTGGTCCAGCAGGCCGAGCCCGCCTTTGTCCCAGCTAAGCTTGCCGACCCAGTCAGCAGTGACGCGGTCGAACTGGCCATGGCGGTGGACTTCCCGAACGGCGTCAAGGTGAGAATTGGCTCAGGAGCGCCCTGCGACCTGGCAGCCGCGATCATGCGAGCGCTCAAATGATCCCGATCACTTCCGGGGTGCGGGTGTGGATCGCGAGCGGTCACTGCGACATGCGCAAGGGCATGCAGGGTCTGGCTCTGCTGTTGCAGGAGGGCCTCGGCCGCGATCTTTTTGATGCGTCGAGCGAGATTATGTGGCGGAGGCCGTCTCGGCGCCAGCCGAGGCCTGCCAAATCTGGAATTCTCCGTCACATAATCTCGCTCGACGCATAAGAATGGTTATGTAGCGCGCCACATAACCATTCAACGGTGCGCTTTACGTCTTCCGGGCCAAACGAGCACAGTGCGTTTCATAATGCATCCCTCTGTTAGAGTCCGGGCAATCGAACAACCTTATCGTATTGATAGTCCTCGTAAAACTTGGCCGGCGATCAACTACACCCTGCACCCCTATCCGGACGGACTCTGAGGTTAGCGCTTAGACGGGGACCATCCACTGTGAGCCCGGCAAGATTGAGTTGCGGGCAATATTCCTTTCTTCGCAAGGCTCTTCGCCGATCCGACACAGATGCCGAGTGTCTCGGCCGCCTTCGTTAGACTAACCATCGGTACGTCCACTTTGGCGGCATCATATTCGGGAATTCTCAGGCGCTCGCGCATTTCGCGAACTCGCACAATCGTCCAGCTCTCGCCATCACCAGTCTTGCAAAGCATCCGATTGCGAGACACCGCGAGTTCCCGATCTGGCCAATGTCCGCCCAGCTTTCGCAACGCCTCGACGGCCGATGGTGCGAGCTCGGCAGGATATCTGCCGGTCTTGACGCGCGCCACGCGCACCTCAGTGTGCCAACCGCCGGTCCAATGGATCGAGAGCACCGCCTCGTTCGTCGCATCATCGAGATCGCAAATAATCTCCTGAACCAGAATGTGGATGAGCCGCTGCTTTGTTCGCGTATCAGTGGAGGGCGCATTCCATACGGTCGGCAAATTGCGCATTCCGATGAAGCCGGCCATTGATTCCGAAACGAAGCCGGCCACCCATTCCGATTTCATTCCGGCCATGATTCCGATCTGAAGCCGGCCAGTCGATGCTCCCCTGGGTCTTTGTGTTGAATGGCTCTTGATTGCCGCGCGGTCAAGCGGCGGATGGGGTCTGGCGCTGCTTTCGCAAGCTCTCGCCTGACAGTTCGATGCGGTAGGCATTGTGGACGATGCGGTCGAGGATGGCGTCGGCGAGCGTCGGATTGCCGATCATGTCATACCAGTGATCGACGGGCACCTGGCTGGTGACGATGGTGGATCGCTTCTCGTAGCGGTCCTCGATGATTTCCAGGAGATCGCGACGCTGCTCGTCGTTGAGCTTCTCGGGACCCCAATCGTCGAGAATGAGCAGGTCGGTTCTGGCGAGTGCCTTGAGGACTTTCGGGTAGCGGCCGTCGCCGCGCGCGAGCGCAAGGGTGGCGAACAGCCTGGGCAGGCGATGATAGGCCACGGAGAAGTCCTCGCGGCATGCTTTGTGTCCGAGCGCGCAGGCCAGCCAGCTCTTGCCGACGCCGGCAGGCCCGATCAGCAGAAGACTGTGATGTTGCCTAATCCAGTCGCAGCCGGCGAGCTTCAGGAACAGATTGCGGTCGAGGCCGCGAGCGGCGCGAAAGTCGATGTTCTCGACCTGGGCGTCATGGCGGAGCCTGGCGGCACGGGCTCTCGCCTCGAAGCGTTTCTGGCGGCGCGCGGTCGTTTCCCGTTCGAGCAGGATCGTGAGCCATTCACCGTGCTCGAGCTGCCTCGCCTCCGCTTGGGCCTCAAGCTCGTGATAGGCGCTTGCCATGCCGGAGAGGCCGAGCTCGCGCAGCATGTCGATGGTGGGATCTTGTCTCCTCAATGAAAGTAGCCGGGGCCGCGCAGGTTTGCGTGTTCCATGACGGCGGCGGGTTCGGTGGAATGCCTGTTGGACTTGTGTGTGGCGATGAGCGCAGTGATGGTCTTGCAGGTCAGGCCGCCGATCTCGACGGCGCGTGCCGACACGGCCTCGGCGCGATCACGAGGAATCTCGCGATAGAGGCGCAGGATGCCGAGGCATGTTCTGAAGCCCTGTTCGGGATGCGGCCGGCTGGCGAGGATTGCGGTGATCAGCCCCTCCGATGGACGCAGCCCAACGCCGGAAGCGATCCGGCGTCCACTCGGCGTAGCGCCGATGCGCGCTCGGCATGTGCACGGGGTCCGTCCCAAAACGCGGGCCCCATAGCGGCGCTGATGCGCGGCGACGCGCTTGCCACGGTGGAATATCTCGATCATCCGGGCAGTGGCGCGGATATCGACCTGCTGGCGGATGAGGCCGTGCGGGACGGAATAGAAGAAGCTCTTGAACTCGACATGGTAATCCGTCGAGACCCGTGCCAAGCGCCATTCGGCGAACTCATAGTCCTCGGCGGGCAGGCTTGCGAGTGCTGGGCGTTCGACCGTTTCGAAGAGATGCCGGCGGCTGACGCCAAGCCGTCGCATGACATGATCGTTGATGCGCGCGAGCATCTCGGCGATTGCGGCATTGGCCTCGGCGAGCGAGAAGAAGGTCTGCTTGCGCAGGCGGCCGAGAATGCAGCTCTGGGCGAAGCGCACGGCGTTCTCGACCTTGGCCTTGTCCTTCGGTCGTCGCGGTCGCGCCGGCAGAACGCCGACGCCGTAGTGAGACGCCATCATCCCGTAGCTGCGGTTGATCTCGGGATCATGGAAGCTGGCCCGGTTGACGCCAGACTTCAGGTTATCGGGCACGATCAGCCGGGGCACGCCGCCGAAGAAGGCGAACATGCGCACATGCGAGCCGATCCAGTCCGGGAGCGTCTGGGTCCAGGTGGCCTCGGCGAACGTGTAGCTCGACGCGCCGAGCACACCGACGAACAGTTCCGCCTCGCGAACCTCGCCGGTCTTGCGATCGACGATCGGCACCCTTTTGGCGGAATAGTCCACGAAGGCCTTGTCGCCGGCCGCGTGCTCCTGGCGCATCGTTGGCGAAAGACGCTGCTCGAAGCCGCGGACAGTTCGCAGAAGCGACTATAGCCGTACCCGTCGGGGTGGACGCTGCGGTATTCCTCCCAGAGGATAAGTAGCGTGACGCCCGGCTTCTTCAACTCGATGGAGAGCTCGGCCCAAACAGGCTCTTGGCGTCGCCGCTGGCCCTGTTTGACCCCGGCGCGAGCGAAAAGCCGATGCTCGAGCGCGTCGTCGGTCAGTTCTCCCGGCAGTGGCCAGGTCAGCCCCGCCATGGCCGCCCGCTTCAGATTATCCTGCATGGTGCTGCGCGCAACACCGAGCATCACCGCGATCTCGCGGCTGCTTGTTCCACTTCCGGCAAGCCGGAGCATCTGTCGTAATTGTCTCATGGTCAGCCTTCTCTTCGCCGGCATCAAACTCTCCTCGTGTACCGGGAGGCTTGATGCCAAAGTTGCTGACCCAGGGGGTATCGTCAGAGCCGGAAACTGGCCGACAATTGATCGGAATCGTGGCCGGCTTCAAATCGGAACGGTGGCCGGTAATTGATCGGAATGCCGGCCGGCTTCACGTCGGAATCCGCAGGCATATCCTGGGCAAGCTGCAGGAGCCGGCCATGATCGATGACTGGTCGCGCTGCTGACAGCCCGGTCAGTTCCTTGATCTTGCGCTCAAGCACGCCTACACGCTCCAAGGCATCATTCCATCGAGCCTCCAGTTCGCGTGCAAGATGCCGCTTGGCCGGATCAACAAGCTCATACCTGCGACTGGCCAGCAACGCCTCGCGGCGGGCGCCCTCAAGGTCCCGCTCAACTGCTGCGATGATATCTCTTTGAGACCGCTCGACCTGATCCGAGGCGAAGATCGCGGCCTCGACGGCCGGTCCGACACCGCCTCCAAAATCTGCGTTCCATGCTGTCTGAGCCAGAGCGGCCCAGGTCGTCATCGATTACGGTTACGGATGCAAAGCCGGCTGCTGCGGCGGCTGCAGCCAGATCATACTGCCGGCGCTGGCTCTCGAGATTGCCTGTCACTTGCGCCATAGTTGACTGACGGACATAGACTACCGCGGCGCGGCCGAGATGGTCAGACGTGATCTTTGTGTTCATCTGCGCCTCCCGTCTTCGCCGTCCTGTTCACCTCCAAAGCTTCCAGCAGAAGTTCCGCCAGCGCTTCCACCAACCCTTTGACATTCTTGACCGGAACCTGAGGATTTTGACGCTCCAGCTGTAGGACGAGCTGGTCGCGCCGCAATAGCTCTCATCGAACATCCAGTTCGGCAACTCACGTGAAAGATCCGGCCGCTCGTCCGTATAGATCGACATCAGCCTCTTGCCGCGCCGATAAGGCGAGATCTGCACCTTTCTCCCGAACAGGGGATGCCAAGGATATGCGATCGTCGCAAAACGAAAACCGTATGCAGAATGTTGGTAATTGGAACGAAGGGCTTCACGTAGGACGGGTTAATCAGCCTGATCTCATGGCCCAGCTTGCCGATCTCCCGCCCCAATAATGGGCGCTGGCGCAGGCTTCCATTGCGACGACACAAATGGGAAGGTTGGCAAAGAACGCAAGCAATCTTCCGCGGTTCAACTTCTTGCGCAGAGCAACTCTTCCGTCGGGGCCAGCGCCGTGAATCTGGAACACGTTCTTTGCCAGATCCAAGCCGATGATGCTAATCTCATTCATGGACGTCCTCCTTGCAGGTCCTAAGCACACCCGCATTCTGGCACAATTGATGCCGTCGGGGGGCGTCCACTCCACCGGCTATGCCGCCTATAACAAGCTGGTCCGCTCCGATGGCGGCAATGACGGCGTCACATTGGCTGGCTGCTGGTCACACAGTCGGCGCAAGTTCTATGAGCTGCATGTCGCGGAAAGCTCGAAGATCGCAACGGCGACGGCCGAGCGGATGGCGAAGCTCTGGCAGGTCGAGGAGACCGTGCGCGGGCAAAGCCCTGAGGCGCGTGTCGCGGTGCGTCAGCAAACCTCCGCCGCGATCGTCGCCGAGCTCTTCGGCCTCTGGCAGAAGACCCTGCCGCGGATCTCCGGCAAATCGAAGCTTGCCGAGGCGATCCGCTATCCCATCTCGCGGCGCGCCATCTTCGAGCGCTTCCTGACCGACGGCCGCATCGAGCTCGACTCCAACATCGTCGAGCGAGCAATCCGGCCCCAGGCAATCACACGCAAGAACTCGCTCTTTGCCGGCAGCGACGGCGGCGGCAGAAGCTGGGCGACCATCGCGACACTGCTGCAGACGGCAAAAATGAACAACGTGGATCCGCTCGCCTCGCTCACGCAAGCGCTCGAGCGCATTGGCTGGCCGAGCAGCGAAATCGAAGCGCTCATGCCGTGGAACTTACGCCGGCTGAACGGCCTCGGCTTGCCGCTTACCTCACAGGCGGTATTGCTCAAGAATCTCATAGCTTCAACCCCATCCTCACCGATCGCCAACGCTTTACGATCATCGAAGGTCACGACGCCGTCGAGCGCAATCGAGGTGCAAACTCCACATTCGGAGGCGTAGTTGATTCTGCGTACGAAGCAGGCGTTGAGCTGATCGTCCCGACGCTATTTCGAGCTCAATCAGGAGGACCTGTCGAGGATGCTGTTTTAACGAAGTTTGCGACATCATGGTCGCTGCAGCAGAAAGGCGATTTTGACGCCATAATTCTTTCTTCCGTTGCATGGGGGGAATGGTCACCCAGGCCTTTGCCGATCCAGAAGGGGTATTGATTGAGCAACTGAGAAAGGTTGTTGGCGACGATGCCCCCATATCGGCAGCTTTCGACCTTCATGCTCATGTGAAAGAAAGCACGGTTGAGCACCTGGATTTCTTGTCAGGATATCTGACCAACCCCCACGAAGACCGTGAGCGCGACGAACAGCCCACTGCTTTCGGCGTTGACGGAACGGCAATAGCGCTTTTTCTCAGAACTTCTGCTTCGCCCGCTTCGGCATAAAATAGGTTCGGATATTGACGAGTGCTTCGGCGACCTCAGCAGCATCCTGGCGGGTCGCTTTCCGTTTTGCCTCGCCGAGCTTGCGGATGGGCGCGACGATATCGCCAGTGGCGGCATGACCTCGAAGGACGGGCTGCCAAAGCTTGGGCGCGTACCTTGTGCCGAGCAGAAAGCACAGGTCCCAATCGAATGGATCAAAGGTCTGATCATCGATCTTGGTGAACCTGGGCCGATGGTCTTTCGGCGTTTCGGCGAGGCTTGCCGATATCCGGTTGTATTCCGCAACGATGGTCTGCACGGCCCGATGCTCGGTTGTTTCCATTGGCAGGTTCAGGGCCTCTGGGCCAATCAGCTCCGGGATCCACTGACGTGGGTCGATAAATCTCGGGCCGATGACGAGCGCCGTGAGATAGCCATCGAGACCGCTCATCGACCAGATCGGCGACACGGGACGACGCGCCCTGATGAAGGCTTCGAACGCCTCGTCATCGAGCTTCGGTCGTGTCGTCGTCGCTTGGCTGTTCTGTGTCATGCCGCCCGTCGCTCCCGATCTGCAATGTCCTCGCGTTCCGCCTTCCAAGTCCACGGCAAGAGGCTTTCCATCCGGTCGGCCTTCACTTTGCCGGAGATGATGCGTTCCAGCACATCGGCAAGCCATTTTTCAGGATCCACGCCGTTCAGCTTCGCTGTGTTGACGAGCGATGCCAGGACCGCGAAGGACTTGCCGCCGCGTTCGTTGCCCACGAACAACGAGTTCTTCCGCGTCAGAGCCACCGATTTCATCGAACGCTCGACCACATTGGAGTCCACTTCGATCCGGCCATCCTCCAGGAAGACTGCCAACCCGCTCCAGTGGTTGAGCGCGTAGGAGACGGCCTTGCCAAGCGCCGATTTCGACGACACCTCTTCGCCCAGTTCGGTGAGTTGGGCCTTGAGTTCGCTCATGACGGGCGCTGCCTCGCGACGTCGGACCACCAGCCGGGTATCGGCGCTTTCACCGCGCAGTCTCGCTTCGATACGATAGATCTCGGCAATCCTGGCAAGGATCGACGGGGCCTCAGCAGACCCGGTCATCTTGACGACTTCGACGAACTTGCGTCGGGCATGGGCAAGGCAGAAGGCCAGTCGCATCGGGGCGACATTGCTCTTCCCCCGGCGCTTGGCCAAAGTTTTAGAGGCTTGGTATCCATCGACCTGAAGCACGCCGGCAAACGACGACAATTGCCCCTCGATCTCGCGAGCGCTGCGGCTTTCGGCAAAAAAGAGCTGCCGCTCCAGGAAGGCAACGCGCGCTTTGAGATCGGCATTCTCTGCATCGAGCGAGAGAATGATCCGGCTCAATTGCGCGGCATCCTGAGGCAAGGGGGTGGGTCGAAGCGGCATGGCAGACCCTAGCACACAAGCCTGAATCTGCAAGCAAATCCAATAGGATCAGCCTGCTTTTGAGGGCCTCCTCACCGCGTTTCGTTTGACGCGCGTCCAGTCAATACCGGCCAGCAAAAGCGCGAACTCCTGGCTACTCATCTGCATCGCGCCATCGCGGATCGGCGGCCAAACGAACTTGCCCGCCTCCAGCCATTTCGTTGCCAGGATCATGCCTGATCCATCCCAATAAATGCAGCGAAGGCGATCGAGACGCTTGGCGCGGAACACGAACACATCGCCACAGTAGGGATCGGCCGCAAGCGCTGACGCCACCAGGGCCACAAGCCCATTCATCCCACGCCGGAAGTCGACGGGCTGCGTCGCCACCAAGATCTTCACGCCATTCGGCGAAAGTCCGATCACCGGCGCCCTCGCAAAGCCGCCACGATCGCCTGAGCCAACTCGGGCGCCACTGAGCCGAACACGGTCATCCGCGCGCCAGCAATCTCGATCTCAATTCGACCGGAATCCGACGACGCGCTCTGGGGAGGCGTTCGTTCTCCAACCACTGTCACCGGCACGAACATGGCCTGCTGTGCGCCGGCTTGCGCGGATCGTCGAGAGGTCAGCCCGGCTTCGCGGCGCCAGACATTCAGCAAGCCGCGATTGACGCCCCAGCGCCGGGCGACGGCCGAGATGTTCACATCGGGTTCTGCGCTTTCGGCAAGGATCCGCGCCTTCTCTTCGTCCGTCCAATTCCGCCGCTGGCGCCGACCGGTGATCACCTCGATCCGACGATACTTTCCCTCATGCCTGGCTTCATGCATGCCTTCATCTATGACTTCAAGCATGGCATCAGCGCGATCTCCAACCATCCCGTTCCACTCCCGTCGATGAAGGAGCTTATCTCGCTGCCGCAATCACAAAAGGAAAGGTGGGGTGTTCGTCGCGCTCACCGAAGACCAATCGGCCACGGCTAAACGTGCATTCCAAGCAACAATGCAGATCTTAGACGGTTTGTTCAACCCTGTTCTCGCCGCGACCTTTCTACCGATGCTGACTCTTGCAACGATACCACGATGGCTGGCCCGCTCCTCGAAATGCGCACGCGCAGAATGCGATCAGAGGGGGTAAGGTCCGGGACAAGCTTAGGTCGGGTGGCAACAGTGGACGCACCAGGTTTGACTTCTTATCGCTTGGATCAGTTTCCGTGGCAGCAGGCGCGTCCACTGCACCCACTCGATCAAATGAATATGCCCCACGACAGTTCACGCGTCGTCGCAAGTGAGCGGAACGAGGGGCCGCCCCCTGTGAACGAGTCCGCTAAAGATACTGCTTCTCACTGAATTCGAATTCCTACCCCATATCCGGCATGCGCATCTGACCCGGCGACATGTGCCCCACGTCAACTAGAATGGTCAGTCCGCCTCTTTTACAGCAGACAGAAATTTTTGCGTTCGCTCCCGCTGGGGGTTACCAAAAAAACTTTCTGGAGCGCCCTGTTCTTCGATCGTTCCGCCAACAAAGAAGCAGACTCGGTCTGAAATATCTCTGGCGAACCCCATTTGGTGAGTCACCATAAGCATCGTAAGCTTGAAATCTGCTACGATTTTTTTAATGACGTTAGTGACCTCACCAATCACCTCTGGGTCCAAAGCCGACGTGACCTCGTCGAACAACATCACCTTTGGTCGCATGGCAAGAGCGCGTGCTATGGCGACGCGTTGCTGTTGACCACCTGATAGTCTCGCCGGATGCTGGTCCTTTTTATCGATCATGCCGACCATACTCAGCAACTCTTCAGCTCGTTCACGAGCTTCCTTTTTCGGAAGACCCAACACCTGTACCGGACCTTCCATGCAGTTTTGTATTGCAGTCATGTGAGGGAAGAGGTTAAAATGCTGAAAGCACATGCCAATGCTTGTACGCATTTTCCTGAGGTATCGTTGATCTGCGGGAACGAGCGAGCCGTTGCGCGGCATATGTGTCAACGGTCGGCCGTCGACATATATCACGCCACCATTAATTGTCTCCAATGTCATCAGCATCCGAAGGACGGTCGTCTTTCCTGAACCCGACGGCCCGATGATGGAGACGACCTCGCCTTCGGCGACGTCAAGATTAAGTTCATCGAGAACGGTGAGCGTACCGTAGCTTTTGTTTACGTGCGCGAAACGCACCATAGGTTTCCCCGGTCCATCTAACCTTAACGGATAGTCGGCATACTTCATCATCAGTAAATCCCCAATTGCCGCCTGGTCCAGCTCTCAATCACTCTTATTAAACCCGCCGTTGGAAGCGAAATGACCAAGAATATAAGTCCAACAGTTGTGTACGGCTCAAGAAACCGATAGTACTCTGCCCCGATCGCGTTCGCATTGTGCATAAGTTCTGCCACTCCTATAACGGACAGCATCGGAGTATCTTTGAATATACCCAAAAGCAAGTTACCCATTCCAGCTAGAGCTGGCGGTATGGCTTGAGGAATGATTATTCGCACATAAGTGTCGCGCGTAGAAAAACTGAGGGCGGTGCATGCTTCCCACTGTCCGGCCGGCACTGCTTCGAGCCCCCCACGATAAACTTCCGACATGTATGAGGAGTAGTAGATCCCTAAAGTGATCATACCCGACATCCACGGCGACAGTTCTATGCCAATTTGTGGCGCGACGAAGTATACAAAGAAGATCTGCAGCAGAAGAGGCGTTGAACGAATAAACTCGATGCCCTCCCGAACCATGAAAGTCAGAAGTTTGATGTTTGTTCTCTGAAGTAACGCCAAAACTAGCCCGAGGACAATGGCCACTGCGTAGCCTGCCGCGGCCGCAGCAAGCGTGTACAGTGTGCCCTCTATCAGAGACGGGAAAACTTTCCAAAAGAAGTCCCAGCGCCAGTAAAGTTCCATGTTAAGTCCTCGAGAGCTTTCTGCGAACCCTCGCCTCGATGCATCTGAGACCCGGCGTAAGCAGGAGGCGCGCCAGCGCGTAGTATATGAGGAGAGCGGTGCCGAACGCCTGCGCGGATAGATACCTCATCTGGTTGATGTTATTCACTTGAAACATCAAATCGGCTACGCCAAGGAGCGAGGCCAGGGCAGTTCCTTTCAACGTGTCTATAAACATGTTGCCCCATGCCGGAAGCATGATCACCATTGCTTGCGGCAAAATGATGCGACACATGCGTTTGGCTGACGACATCGAAAGGGCATATGCTGCTTCCCACTGACCGCGTGGCACAGACAAGATGCCACCGCGCACCAATTCAGCGCCATAAGCGCCAACATTCATCGCTACTGCGATATAGCCCGCGGTGAATTTGTCGAGTGGTAATCCGAAAACCGGTAAAACAAAGTACATCCAGTACAGTTGCACCAGCAGTGAAGTTCCACGGAAAAGCTCGATGTAAGCGCTGGCCAGCCCTCTTACTAGCAAAGAGCTAGAGAGCCTCATGAGTCCGAACAATATGGAAATCATTATCATAAGGAGGGAGGCGATCAGGAACTGCTCTATGGTGACGGTAGTCCCTGCAAGCAGGTTCGGCCAATATTGTTCGAGGAATTCCCAATAGGTCATGGTAGCTCAGCACATATGAGAAACTGAAGCGGGCGCCAACCCCCGCTTTCGTGAACAGGCGGACTGCTTCAAGACTGTTTGCAAATCTCTTTCGAAGTTATCTTGCCGGGGAGCATCCTATCTTCATACCCATATGCCTTGGCGTCTTTCAGCATTTCAGGCGTCCCGATGTAATCCGCACTTGCACGATTGAACGCGGCGATGAAGTCTTCATCGTTTTGACGGAAGCCAAAGGCGACATAATTCCTATCTGGCATGCTTGCTGGATTAGTAGCCTCGAGTTCGCCGTTGGACTCCTTGGCCATTTGGTTGACGCCATCTTCGGCATCGACATAAGCATCCACACGCCCGGCCTTTAGTGCTGCGATCGCCTGGGTTGGACCAGGGAATACCATCAAGCGCTGTTCAGGAATTCCTGCGCGCTTCGCTTGCTCGATCGTAGCGTAACCGGAAATGACCGCGAGGATAGCGTCCTTCTTGGCAATGTCTTGATAATTCTCCAGTCCCTTGGGATTTCCTTTTTTCACCAGCACGGAATTGTATATTACGGTAGTTGGATCGGAAAATCCGATGGTTTCACACCGCTTGCTCGTCACATACATACCGGCAGTGATTATATCTACGCGGCCTGCCTGTAGTGCGGGGACCAGACTACCCCAATCCATCGTCTCGGACTCGATGTTTGTGTAACCCATTTTCTTTAGAATTCCGAGCGCGATGACGTTGTTTGTGCCAACCGGCTTCCCGTCGTCCGAAAGGTAGGATCCAGGTTGGGCAACGTAGAAGCCAAGTCGTATAGGTTTTCCTTCTTTGATACGATCCTTAAGAGGACCGGCAAAGGCGGAAGACGCAGACATTACAAGCAAAACACTTGCAGCGATAAGCCACCGAGCTAGGTTCTTCTTCACAATAGTTCCTCTCTGTTGCTAGCCTTCGCAGGCTTTTCTAGTTGATGTACCTTCCGTACGGGCGAACCCCGCGCACGTGACCACTCCTTCTAGGTCGGATTGCTGTCTTATCCCCATAGCAACCGGTTGCCCCTTTTTCTGCGGCCGAGATACGGCCGCTGCGCCATCGAAAACTTGCTCGAATTCGCCGCGGAGGTAATCTAGATGGTTCCCGACAGGCGTTTCTTTCAAAACGACTTAGCTTTTGAAACATGTGCCGCAAAAACCCATTGTGATGAAATTCCAATGACAATCGCAACTTTAATATGTAATGCCTGCTGCAACGGAGTTGGGAGGCGTTCGGGCGGGTCCTATCGTAACCGCGCGGGCGTCGGAGCCAGCACCCGCTCGACACGGCGCGAAGAAATTTTCGCATCGCACCGTTTTGTGCAAACGGAGATGTCACGCAGTTAGGCGATGCACGCTGTGGAGTTGATGGTTTAAAAACAGCCGCGCGAGATAGCAGCCCTGCAGTGCAGAACACGTGGCGGCACAGCCGAGACATCTTGCTCGACAAGCTCCCATTGATGAAGAACAGTTTGGCCGGTTCGCGGCTAGGCGGTAACTGAAAGGGCCGAATTGTAGGATTTGGGCGGACCGCCAGGATAATGATCGCCATGGCCGAACGGAAGGGGTTCGCCCATTGTGGCCAGGGCTCCCGCTAGCAGGGACCAGAAGGCATCACGTTGCGCCGAGCGCGGGTGACCGCGTTCAAAGTTGGCGAACATTGCAACGCGCAAATCATAACTTGAAGTTCGGCCGCCGCGGTTAACGTTCCCGTCGCGATGTCATGTCTGCTTTTGGTGCCGACCTTACTAAGTCTTATACCCGCCAACGGGAAACTTGCGGTCGTCACTGCCGATTCGAAGCATTGCACCCACGATCTCCTAGGCATCCATGCTGATTTTAATCGATCTAGAGTTGTAGTCGGTGGTGTAGAGGGGGGCATAATGTGGCAGAACGAAATGCGCCGTCCTGCGCGGCCGACCACCGTTGCCGAGATTGAGGCTGATGTAACCAACTGTGTAAGCCGCCTCCTGAATTCTAACCCAGAGATTGCTGCGGTTCTTCTCGAATGCACATTGTTAGCCCATGCGCCGGCTTTTGTGGCCGCCGTTTGACCAGCCGCCAGACCCGCCACACTTCGCGGTGGAAGCGGTTGAGCACCGGAAAGTGTGAGCAGAGGAGTAATTGATGATCCGAACGCGGACCGCTCACTGAGCTCGAAACCGTACTGACCAGCCAACGATGTAGTCCGGTTGTGATCAGAAATTACTGCGCGTATACATGAATTCGTCGACTATCCTAGTGAGCGAGGAATTCCGGTCGCAGATGTGATCGAAGCCCAGGCAGAGCTATCTCTGTGCTATGCGATTGCGCGTTTCTGGAAGTGCCGTGGTCGACCTCCCGGCAAGCTTTGGCGCGGACCAAGAAAACCACTAGAAGGGCCACGGAAATTGAGCCCCCGGGAACCCTTTCCCGCACCCTCCGATAAGTCGTGCCCCTGGGATTCCTGAAAACAAAGCACTTTCCGATTTTTGAGGCGAACCACCTGCAAGACGCTATTCA
Organism: Sinorhizobium fredii; assembly: GCF_002944405.1. Classification (NCBI taxonomy): domain Bacteria; kingdom Pseudomonadati; phylum Pseudomonadota; class Alphaproteobacteria; order Hyphomicrobiales; family Rhizobiaceae; genus Ensifer; species Ensifer fredii. Next base: position 328,590 of record NZ_CP024309.1, read on the forward strand.
GCCTACGTGAGACATTGAAGGCGCTTGACATGGCAGGAGGCTTTCAGGGGCCACGTGTAGATCGTCAACTACCAGCCAGCGTAGTATCCGTGCCGGCCGGGGAACTGTAGAAAACTTGTATGCCCGAATGAGAGAAGCTGATGCCGTATTACGCTCGAACGACCGCAACGCAAGGAAAGGTCAACAGCCAATGGCAAGAAGAGCACTTATCTTGGTTGAAGGTTCAAGGACTAACGGTCTGCTATACGTTCAAGCGGCCCAGCGTCTTGGACTTCACCCAATCACCCTGGCGGCTGATCCAACTCAGTACGACTATCTTGCGGCGGAAAGCATTGAGGCCATCCAGGTCGACACCCACAACTTCGATGCACTGGTGCGCGTATGCTGTCGGCTGCTTGCGACGTATGATATTGCTGGCATCACTGGTTTTACGGCCCTCGATGAGTCGCTCTATTTGAAAGTTGCCAAGCTCTGCCGGCATTTCTATTTGCCGGGGCCGGACCCGACGTCGATTGAAAGATGCAGCGACAAATTTACCCAACGTCAGTCCCTCGCGCAGGCCGGCGTTCCAGTGCCCGCTTACCAACTGGCAGAAAATGCGATGGAGGTGGAAAGCTCCGCCGCGCAGATCGGACTGCCGGTGATTCTTAAGCCAGTTGAGGGCAGCGGCAGCAGCGGCGTCCGGTTGTGCCGCGATGTAGATGAGTTAGCCGAGCATACAACATATCTGTTGGGAGGGGCGTACGAATGGCGGTCTTCGCCGAAGATACTGGTCGAAGAGTTTGTACAAGGCCCATTCTATGAAGCTACTACTATCGGATATGCGGTCATTGCCTTCGGTGCTGCCGACTTTAACCGCCCACCGCATTTCATCCCTTGCATGAGCATGTTTCCCGCCCCCCTAACTGAAGAGGAGCAAGGGCGTATTGCTGATGTTTCGCTGAGTTGCTTGCGAGCTCTAGGTCTCGGCTGGGGGCCAGCGAATATTGAATTCCGCTGGACGAACCGTGGCCCAGTCGTAGTGGAAGTCAATGCGCGTCTTCCGGGTTGGACCACTCCTCAGTTGGTTCAGCTCGCTTACGGCGTCGATATCATCAACGAGCACATCAAGCTTGTCATTGGCGACGAAAGCAACCTGCGCCCAAAGTGTTTGAGCATATCGGCCGCCCGATTCTTAGTTGCTGATCGCGATGGCATGCTTGGTCGGATCGAAGGCGACGGGCGGGCGGCAACCGTACCGAGTGTCGTCGAAGTCAAATTTTACGTTGAACCCGGCACTCCGATTGTGCGGAAAGGTGATTACCGAGACATGATCGGACATGTCATCGCCGCGTCGCCCGACCGCACTCAGACCGAGACCATACTTCAACGTGCCATCGACCTAATCGATTGGTCGATCACACCACTTCCCCGCAAGGGGTCATCGCCGCCTGAACCTTCGTCGGATATGGAATAGATATGGAAGGGACACTAGCGCGGCGTGCGGATGGTTGCGTATGCAATCTGATTATCAATCTGAGCAGGCGACGCGGGACATCCTCCGCATCTGAACGAACTCTCGATGAAGTGTGAGATCTCAAGGGCGCTCCGCGTCAAAGACTGCTTAGGTTCATTGAGTTTAGGAGGGAACATTGAACAAGCTTCTTGGCAAATATGTTGATTACCAAATGACCTCGCCTTTGGAAATGGCGCATCATTCGGCGAAGATTAAGCCACTTGCGGCCGACCTCACTAAAAGGGGAATTCTGCTTATCGCAACTTGCTTACGAGTTGAGGCATATAGTGAGGAGTCCGCGCTTAGAAGTCTTAATAGCCCGGTGTTTGCGGATTTTTCATGCAAATTCGTCAAAGGTACTGTCGCTATTGCGCAGCGCCTCGCAGAAATTGCGTCCGGCGCTCATTCCCAGATCCTTGGTGAGAATTACATCAGCGAGCAACTCACGAAAGCTATTGAACTTCTTGATCCAACACTTGCGATTTATCAGATCGCACGATTGGCAATTGACGTAGGTCGCGCCTCGCGCGAGCGGCAGCGGTTCGTTGCATCGTTCAACTACGATCAAATCGTTCGAGAAATCATAGCTGACCGATTTCAGTCTGGAGAGGCACCCGACTGCTTTTACATGATCGGGGCGGGTATGCTGGGTCGCGAGTTTCTCAGGAGTGGTGTGGGAGAGAGGTTCCGTTCAACGATAGTCGTAACGCGAAATCCCAAAAACCTACGCAAGCGTCTCCGCTCCTACACAGACAGAAAAATCTCGTTCATGCGTCCAGCGGAGATTGGATCCGTACCTGAGCCTCGGTCGATGGTAGTAATAGCGACCGCCGATGTCAATGATGACTACAAAAACACTCTTCAAAACGCACTGGTTCGGTTGGGGCCACGCATCATAGTGGATTTATCGTCAATTCCGGTGCTTTCAGAAACGATTGCCAGCCAGTTCAGGTACGTAAGTATGTATGACGCAGAGTTTTTGCATTTCATCGACAAGAACAATGAGCATTTAGCACAGCAACGGTCGGCCCTGTGTTCCGACATAGATGCCTCCCTCCGGATGGAACAAACCCATCTTTCCGCGCGGGCTACATAGCGCTCCGATATGCATTGCATTCGTTGGCCGATATCGATCGCGCAGTTGAGACTTTTGTGGAGGTTGGCAGAGACCTGGGAGTAATCTAATAGCTTGAGGCGGATCGCGACGGACGCATTTCCAAGATCTCCTCAGATGAAATCGTTTGACGACAAACACGATGTAGGGGCATCAAGCAGCGCAATGGCTGCGTGACATTTCGCCTCCATTGCTCCATTGGTAGCGGTCTAATAGTAAGATCGTGCCCTACTGCAAAGCAAGGCTGCCAGTGGAGGCAAGAGTCAGTCGGCAAAGATCTGTGATGTCGTAGATGGGTAAACCTGTTTTGTGGCGGAGAGCCTTCGTAACACATGGGAACCCTGTGCATTCGAAGAGCAACATCCCTATCTCAGGATGCTTGGCGCGTAGTTGCGCGACGCAAGCTCCGACCTCCTGCTCAATCTGATCAATGCTGGTTAGAACCAGCGGACGTGACAACGCGTCGCGTACGTATTTGCCGCCTTCGATCCCGCCGACAACTACTCTCGCTCGGTCCGCTGGATTTTCGATACCAAACAAATCTTCACTGCAATGCCTTGAGTCTGCCGTAATCACCGCAAGCTTTTGAGCTGGTGATAGCTGACGGAGCAAAGTCGGAATAAGGAGAAGGCTTGACATCGCCACGGGCACATTGACTGCTGCGGAGACCGCTGCCTGATGCCGAATGAAGAAGCCACAGTCGGCGGAAATCACATTGGCGCCTCGGGCTACTAAGCGCTGAGCCGCTGCAACGCAAGCGCCCTCAAGTGACGGATCACCGCGAATGACAGTATCCGCTAGTGCGCCATCCACAAGCTCGGTTAAGATTGGTACGCTAAAAGTCTCTGGATTTTGAAGTGCGCCTTCCCGCTGAACATTGAACGGGCTATCCGGCATCAGACCTTCATCAAGCTCAAGAATTCCAAGCACAAGTCTGGCATGCGACGTCATCGATGACGCTCCTTTGTTACGAATGTTGTTAAGGAATGATTTCGGCTCATCGGTCATGATATGCGTTACTGATGAGTAGGTTCGCATTTCGATGCGTTCTTGTTTCAGCTTTTTTTGAGCCCCTGTGATGTTATTTTGGTCGCCCGGTCTCCAGCGCATCCTCGCTGGGATTAGATCTCGAATATCTCCCGAGGAAGAGCACTGAATGTTTCAACGCCGGTTTTGGTAACACGAAAAATCTCGCTGATTACATAGCCGAGATCTTCATTGATCCAGTTGCCGAGCATCAAATCGAAAGTCATATTCGGCTGCAAGATGGTAGCATCGCCCACCTTGAGACTGGCCGTCGGCTCGACCCATTCAATTCCCACCGCGTAGCCACATCGCGACTCCTTCTCGATGCCGTACTTGTGAAGGGTGGTGCTGAAGGCGGCAGCGACATCACCGCAGGTCACACCTGGACGGATTGCGCTTAGTGCGGCGTCCATTCCTGCGATGTGCGCATCATGCACACGGCGTAGACGCGCGGACGGCTTGCCGATCGAGAATGTGCGCGCCAGGGGCGAAACATAGCCATGACGAACCCCGCCGATCGTAAGGTTGATCTGCGAACCTTGCCGGAAGACGTCCTCGGCCCACTGGATGTGGCAGGTGGACGTTCTCGGGCTGGCGCACAGAAAGAAGTGGGTTAGATCCGTGCCCGCCTTCCCGTTCGCGCCACGTATCAGCGTCGAGGTGATTTCCGCCGCAGCTTCAGCCTCGGCAACGCCCGGACGGATCAATTCTTTGGCACGCAGCATGCCTGCGTCAGTTATGGCCGCAGATTCACGCATGTAGGAAATCTCTAGATCCGATTTGACGCCTCTGATCCAATCAACCCTGTTGCGAAAATCTACGATCTTGGCTTCCGGCAACCTTGCCTTTAATTTCTCGAGAGTTTGGGCGGGGAACAGCCTTGCCTCGATTCCAATGCATTTCCGTCCGAAGCCACTGTCCAAAAGGAGATCGATCACCGTATCCCAGCCATCCTTGTCAGGATCGGCAAGGAGAGCTTCCGGGTAGGCGAAAATGCGACCGCGTTCGATAAACATCTGATGGATCGCTGCAGGGGCATCTTTACGGCAAGTGATGAAGCTCGGCTCTTCGTCTATTGAAGAAACAATAAGGGCTTGCGGCTGCCAGCCAGTCTTGGATGTGTAGCCGGACAGATAAGTTATGTTAGCGGTTGAATTGACCACAAGAGCGTCAACGTCATGCCGCTCCATTTCCACCTTGACGGCGGACAGACGCTTCAAATATTCACTCCGCGGGAACGCCTGCGGCCCTCTTGGCATTGCCATTTTTCACTCCTCCTTAGTGACAACATCTAGCTGCGCGCACTGGGAAACCGGCACGATAGTGCGCAGCCCTCTTCGCCATTCGTTGCAACAACTATCTCTCTCGGACTGTTGTACGGTCCAACAGGAACTTGCTGCCGATGAAAGCCCATCCAACGACAATTAAAGAATAACGCATGTGAGAAAGGAATTTTCGTCGGACGGTAGCCGCCGCTGAAATGTACATGACACCAAAGGATGCGATTTGAAACGCAACAATTGTCGAGGAAAGCTTTTGAAAATCGCGAAAGGCAGACCCGCTCTCGGGTAGTTGACGTCTGGGCAGCTCTGATCCTACCCGCGTTCGAACGCAGGACTGATGCTGTCGTTGAGGAACATCATGATCGCTTCGCCGCACGAGCAGAGCGCCCGTTTGCGCTCGACCCGGCGTCACAAGGGGCACGTCCTCGTTTACATCAGCGGGCGCCAATTCGCCGACGGACACTGCCGCTTCTGGGCACCTTGCCAATGGCTGGACAACGAAGTTCAACCCATACAATCGGCGGCTGACGATCGTGCCTCTCTCCCCGATCGATTCAGTGAATGCCCGCGATGAGGTCGACGGCCTTTTCTAAAGCCGCCACGCCAAGACCATCGTCAATGAAGCACTGCACCCAGGAAGTCATTCGATCATTCGATGTAACCTCAGCAGCAATAACCGAGTAGAAACGCCTCAGCTCCAATGTCTAATGGAGTTGCGCCTACCGGCACTTGGAGGTCCTGACAGACGAAATCGACCAAGCTTTCCATCACGCAAGCCTTTCCCCGAGCATCTGCCGCGCGAACGCGTCGTCATTGCCGCGCCAGCGAACTGCCCGTGCTGCGGATCGGCCAAACTGGCGAAGCTGGGTAACACGTCACCGAGACGCTGGAAGTGATCCCGCGTCAGTGTGTATAGCCCCGGGGACTTAACTGACGGGTGTTCGGAGAGATGGCTGACATCGATCCCGAAACCTCCACCGAGCTCGACCGGGTCGCGGGCAATGAGCTTGCGATCGAGCCAAGTCGCGCCATCAGCCTTGATCTGCGCCTCAAGCGAGAGAGCGGAACGAACGGCCAAGGCGACACGGCGGGCGCCCTTCGCGTCCTCGAAGGAACGCAGTTCGACAATCGAGCCCGGCGCGCTGTCGCCCGCCGCCTCGATATCGGGAACACGAAAACCGGACCGGATATAGTCTCGGTCGATGACGAGGTCCTGGCCGTCGTCGGCGCGCCCACGCCAATGACATGGACATGCGGATTGTCGGTGTTCCAAGTGATCGACGCCGACCCAGTCGAGCCTCATCCCGAGATCCTTCTCCGCCTGCGCCATCAGCTCGCGGTTCAAGCGTTGGAGGTCCTCCATATCGGCTGCATCTTCCGGCGAGACGATGAAGCGGAACTGGTGTGGCGGTCGTCGTCTGAGCGGCCGGCGAACGCCTTGGCATCAACATCATCACTCTCGGGCCCGAACAGGCGCGCCTTTTCGCCATCACGGGTAATCGAGGTGTCGCGCGAGAGGCGCGCACTGTCCCTTGTTGCGCACGACGCGCGCCTTAACCATGCAAAGCCGCGTGCGACTGGTGATCAGCCGATTGGCGCGGACGCTGGCAACAAGGCCCCTGCTGAGGAGCGGGAGACACGCCCGCCGACCTTATCCACGGCAGCGAGCGCCTGGGCGGTGTAGGGCCGCGCCCTCTGACTCCGGGAGGATCGGATGCATCCGGGCCGGACTTGGAAATCATCGTCGCCGCGCATCAGCATATCCGGCGCGATGTCTGATCTTCGTTGAACGACAACAAAAATTTGGATGCCTGCACATCGTGGTTCGCGCGGACGATGTGCGCAATTGACCTAAAAGGCCATTCAAAACAACCGACCGTCCGAGTCGCGATGTGCGAGGCTTTTATCTTGCCACACCCGGTTGCCTCGTCGGCTCCCTCACCCTCTGCCGCACGAGTTACGATCCGGACCGCCGCAGCACCAAGAGCAACACTACTCATCGCTGCCGCTCCTCATCGGGTACTCGGCGGACGAAGAGGCCTTCGGAAGCCGGTGCGAGAGCCGAGATCGACGATCGCTGTCGTGTTCCCCGAGCGTTTCGACCGCCTGCCCGCCGACGCGTCTTTCGCTTGATGCACATCGGGTCGCTGCACAAAAAACAACGGCGCATCGGTCCGTTCATTGCGCCGAGAGCGCGCGACTGGCGCAGCTTCCGCGTCAATCATCGGCACGAGTTTTGCCATGTAGTCGATCGTCTCACGGGCAGCGGATTGCCCGTGACGAGGTGCTTTTCGGAGCGGCCTGGTCCGGCATTGTAAGCGGCGAGAAAACCCGGCGAGCCGTAAAGGTCGTGCAGTTCGGCAAGGTGGGCAGCGCCGGCCAGAATGTTGTCGGGGGGATCAATAGCGTCATCGCCAAGCTGATGGCGAATGCACAACTCGGCCCACGTCGCCGGCATGATCTGCATCAGGCCCATCACGCCTTTCGATAAAATCGCGGACGGATCATTGCGGCTTTCGACCCGCATGACGGCGCGTATCCAATGCTCCGGAATGGCGAAGCGTTTGGCGGCTGCGGCGATGAACTCGGCATACGGATCGTACGCGACCGAGATGAATGCGTGGTCCGCGAGCCCATCACTCGACGGCGGATCGGCCGGCACTGGACCACCAAAAGAGAAAGTCAGCACGAGCGTGATCGGCAACGCCATGATCGCTCGCATTACGCAATGGCGGCCCGTCTCTCGAACCGCAGCGAGCCTGCCATCGTGCTCGCTGCGGTCCAGGGCAAGGCTTCGCCGCCGGCCGGAGTTTTCCGGATGGGCAGCGCCCGGAAGGCATGATCGCCATCCGAACAACCGGCCGCCGCCCTTGACCTTCGCTCCGCGCGCCGGCCATCCGGAAGGTGATTGGGTCGAGGGGATTGATCAGCGTGCAATCGATCACGTGGATTGGGCTTGAAGCGCTGCGGGAACGATTGTTTCGCATGGCTCACCCTGTTCGTCGCGCCGGCCTTTGCGCATCCAGTGGAGGTTCCAGATATCCATCTTGGTGTCGGATTCGAACATGCGGGCGCGGATCGGCTCGACGAAGGAGGGATCGTCGATCGGTGCGGTCCCATGCCGCCGACTTCCTGACCCGGCGGCAAAGACGCGGGTGGTTCGGCGCGTTCTCGACGTCGGTCTTTTCGGCCGGCAGGATCGGGACTTCATGTCAAGGTCGTCGAGAGACAGTCTAGCGGATCGACGCCATTCATTTTGCAGGGTTGCAGTAAGGGTGGCCACCGTCGCCCGGGTTCGTCCACCGCCCTCGCTGCCGCCGAATAGACTGTTTTTTCTCGTAATTGTTTGGGGCCTGATCGCCCGTTCGACGATGTTGGAGTCGATCTCGATGCTCCGTCAGTCGGAAAGCGCTCCAGCCCCTCTCGCCGGGTGAGCGAGTAGCGGATCGCCTCGGCCGTTTTGGATTTTCCCGAGACCTTGCCCAGCTCCTTTTCCCAGAGCTCGAAGAGGCTGGTGACGAATTCATCTTCTGTCGTTTGCGTCCCCATGCCAACCCTCAAAATTGGTCGGCCCACCACGAATCAGACGACGCTCAACTCAGGGATCCAAACACGCAAAATGCGGCACTTCGTTCACACAGACCCGTACGAAATCCCAACACCTATCCCACATCGTCAACAAGCAGAATATTCATTTATGAGCTCTTTCACCCTCTGTCTGCGCTGCATCTCGGCACGTGCCCAGCCCTCCCGCATGTTTACGCATTTCAGTTGCGCATCCCTAAAGAGCGTTCTTGCCAAAGATACCTGGACATCGATCGACCGATTGCTGGGTCCGCCTCCGAACTCCAAAGAGTCCCTGCACTCCTCAAGAGTCGCCGGCAACACATCAGCTAGGTGGCTGGCAAGCTCGCTTCGGCAGTTTGCTGAGCAGCCATCTTGAGAAAGGCGCGTTGCGATCTCCCCCACTTGTGTGTGGGCATCCCTAAATGGAACCCCTCGCGAGGACATTCGTTCGGCGGCGACGGTTGTCATTGCCAAGCCGTCTTCCAGGTTTTCCCGCATTGATGGCGCATTGAAGGACATGAACTTCAATATCAGCGATGTAAGCGTGATGGCCCGTTTGAGGGCATCCTCCGCAAGGTCGAGCGGGGAGCAGCCGTAATTGCTTGCTTCGATCGAGTTACTGAAAGGCGCTTTGCAGCTAGCCGCTGCCGCGGAAACGTAGGCGCCGAGCACTGTGCTTGCTGATCCCTTAATGTGTTCAAGCAGAAATGGGTTCCTCTTTTGAGGCAACATGGAAGAACCGCCGGCAAGATTGCGAGGAACGTCGATGAAGGCGAACTCACGCGTCGTCCAAACCTGCAGGTCCTGAGCCAAACGACTGAGCAAGATTGACACGCCAACAAAGAGTGAAAGGCCCTGTAGATGTAGATCTCGGCTCGCAACCGCATCAAGAGAGTTGAACGACGCCTGTTCGAATCCCAGAAGCGTAGCGGTTTTCATTGGATCTATCGGCATGCTGGTGCCACCGCCGGCTCCGGCCCCCATGGGGCAACTCCTGACCTCTTGAAGAAGTTTATGAAGCCGCTGGCGTTCGCGCCCGAGAGCGAAGAAGACCCCGAGCAGGTAGTGTCCCGGCGATCCTGGAAGTGCAATTTGGTATTGACTGTACAGTGGAGCTATAAGTCCCGACGCTTCTTCGACTCGCTGAAGCAGGACATCTTGTGCAATTCCTATTTGTTCCGACATGGAACACGCCGCTTCCCGAAGAGCCAGGATAGAAATGGTCGCGTTTAAGTCGTTTCGAGACCTCGCAAGGTGTAGCCAACCGGCCTTCTCCGGGCCTGCTCTGGCGGCAAGTTCGGCCTCATAGGCCAGATAGAGACCACGCGGAGCACTGCGGCCGTCCAAAGATTGAAAGCCCTCGTCCTGGAGGTTCAAGATGTGCTTGAGTAGACCGGCTGCGGCGGCTTGGCTGATCAAGCCCTGGTCTGCGAGCATCACCAGATGTGCCTCGTCTACGATAGACTGGTACCGCAGAAGGCGACCGTCACGCGAGATTTCGATAGCCGGAGCAAGCAACTTCATCGCTTCGGGATGTAGGTTCCACTTGCCCTGACTTGATCCGGCGACTTGCTTGTTGTCTGCTTCGCCAGCAGTCGTTTCGATATTAATCATCATGGAATCGATCATCAGTTCAGCTGCCGTGACAGCGGTATCGAGTTCATCGCCAACGCCTACTGCGTAGGCTACTCGGTCTCTGAAGTCGCCGTTGATCTGTAATTCCTCCCCCTCAGATTTCAGAAGACCCGCTTCGGGCACAGTTGCCTCTGGAGTTCGAGAAAAACCCAAGCGTTTTAGGTTCCCGGACTTGTGAGCAACTCGGAAACGGATAGCTCCCGCCCTTTTACTCGGTCGTGGGGGTGCAAACGCTTCACCGCCATAAAGCTCGATCACCATGTCCGGGATTGATGTGCCCAAGGCGTGCGAGAGCATAACTGGAATCATCCCTCCAGCCAGCCTGGGATTGACCTCAATAACGACGGGGCCGGAGTCCGATATCACGAACTCAACATGAGCCGGTCCGAAGTCCAATCCTAGAGCCGATACCGCGCCTGCGGCAAAAGAAGCCAGTTCATCCAAGGACGACTGCGGAAGAGGGGCCGGGAAGTCGTGCCCCACCTCTACAAAACAGGGAGGCGGCCCCTTGTGCTTGGCGATAATTCCAAGGCAATGTAGCGTCCCATCGTATGCAATCATTTCTGCAGAGTATTCCTTACCCTCTACGAATTGCTGAATGAGGATCTCGGGGCTGCGCAAATCCACTTGATCAAGCAGCACGTCGTGTGCACTTTCAAACGCCTTGACAACGGCTGCGGCACTGTCGCAAAGCCTTACACCGCTACTGCCGCTTCCGGAGACCGGCTTCACGACGACAGGGAAGATAGCTTGGGCAAGAATGTTCTCGACGTCTCTGAGGGAAGTGGCCAGCCGAGTTTCGGGAACCGAAATTGCTTGTCGCTGCAACTCGGTCACTTGCTTCCATTTGTTCCGGCACGTAGCTATGGCGTCCGGACGCGCTGCTGGTAACCCGATCGCCTTCGCGACTCTTGACGCTGTTTCCACAAAGTAGTCCGACGTCGAATACGTCCCTGCCAAACGTGTTAGCTTTGCGGCGACCCCAATGATTTCATCCGGATAACGCGTCTCAGCTTCTATTATTCTTGCGACGGATCCCTCAAGAAAGGGATAGCGGGCAGGATTACGCGTCACGAGATAAGGTTCAAAGCCTAGGACTCTTGCCCGTTTCATCAATAGCTCGCCAGTCCCTGTCGTGTTGCTTTCCACGAAGAGGAAACTACCTCGGTTCATCGAAACTCTCCAACTCGTTTAGGACAGCTTCCCGACTTCTCCGGTTCCAAAAATATCTGTTCCATGGCGGGAAAGCAGTCACGGGATGCTCCTCGCTAGCCGGAGCGTCCAGAAGAATACCCTGATCCGAAGATCCGTTCTGCTTGAGCCCCTCGTGATCGTAGACAGCTTCAACATAGCGATGGCCTTCATCAGGACATATGACGACCACGGTCTCCTTTGGAAACTGTCGAGCGCGCCAGTGCCCAACGACGTAGCTCGCCCCGGAGGTTGGACCGGCGAAAATGGCGTGCCGCTGGTGGAGGGCACGCGTTGCAGCAAATGCCAGCGATGCCGATATGAAATGCACCTCGTCATATAGTTCATGCTTGACATTCTTGGGGACAAGACTATTGCCTAATCCTCGCAGTTTTCTTTCGCCGTCCGGTTGGCAAAAAATGACGCTATTGAACGTGTCCACTCCGATCAGGCGGGCGGCCGGGGATTTTTGGCGGAGGCGCTCTATTGTTCCGCAAGTAGAGCCGCCTGATCCAACAGACCCCACTAACGTCACGGCGGCGCCGAGCATCTCCGAAATCTGGTCGGCGAAATCCTTGTAGGCTGCCGGATTGTCAGGTGTTTCATATTGACGAGGCCAGAAACATGAGTGGCCGAACTGTGTCATTCTAGCGTGCAATGCGTCGAGACGGCTCCTTTGATATCCACCCTCCCTCGCTTTTTCAGTCACTACGAAAACTTCCGCGCCCAGGGATCTCAACCTGGTTTCCAGTGCCCTATCCATCACTGGGTCTGTAAAAATCTCGAGCTGTAATCCGATTTCCCGGCAGACTACAGCCAATCCCAGGGCGAAGGTCCCGCTCGACGTCTCCAAAACTTTCGCGTCGGGCTTCAACGTCCTCCGATTCAACGCTTGTTCGAGAATATACTTCGCAGGCAGAAGCTTCATGAATGCGAATTGCGCAAGATAAAGATTTGTCCCACACCGAATAATGCGCGGTAGCGAATAGGCATCAGAATAGCTGGAGAATGGCAGGTGTTCTCGGTGCAAGTGTTCTCGGACGGTTCTCATACGACTGGTCATCAGTGTTAACTCATAGTCAGATATATTTTCGGCGAGTTATCAAAAGGCCTTACGTGGTCCACTACGGACCGAAGCTTCCGTGGGAAATCAGGTGCCATCCGATCAAGCATTATTCCGATCATCGTACCGCTGTGCGCCACTATAACTCCGAGCGCGCCGGTCTCCTCGGATGCTTTTAGAGTCGAAACTAGATGCTTCTTCGGAACCCGTTTCTGATGCAGGAGCGCACTTGCGGTAGCTATTTCGCCTACTGCAGCCACGTCGCCCTGCGGAATTGCAACCCGCGCTCGCTCGAGCAATTCGTGATACTGCGTTCTCTGATAAGCGGAGACTTCCCCTCGCCGTTGATCATAGTCGACTGTCTCGACCGTTCCTCCTTCATCGATACCGACGATAGCAAGGGGCGGCATTTGCCCGAGGAAGGAGAGAAGGCTGCATGATCGCTGTTGATATGCGACCGTGCCGGGGTACATCACTCCATCGGATGGCTCGATCTCCGCCATTAGCTTCTCGATCAACGATGTCCGGACCCTACGCTTGAAGCAGGAGGCGATTGACCGTGCAGTCGCAACAAGATCTGCGGACGAACTCGCCAGGCCTTTTCCTTCAGGGAGCTCAGATTGCAAAAGGAGGGTTCCTCCCGGGACACTGAGCGCAGTCACAAGGTTCTCAGCCAGTCGTTTTGCTTTGAACTTATGTTGCGGATAAACGGTTACAGATCGTGTGCCTGCAATCGGCATGAAGTGGGCCCGCGCAAACACCGCGATGGGCATCGTGATCAAGAAATGAGATTCACGGGAAAGATAGCCGATCGGCAATTGGCCTTGCAGCAACTCGCCGAATGTGCCGCAACAAAGAGCTTCACCCTCGCCAGAAGCAATACCAGGCTGCTGCCCATCCTCAACCACGAATTCGGCCGTATCTTCAGCGTCGAACGTCTGATGTTCCGTGTAGGGCCTCCAGACCTTGTCAGCGGCCGCTTTCACAAGTACTGTGGCGGTGGTGACGCTGGCCACGCTTCCTAGAGGGTCGATGGAACGGGTGGGATTCTCGATCGACATATCACTTCCTCACCGGGCTCATTGACATCTGAACTGCTGTGGGGAACGACACCCGGACGCCGAACCAGAATCGCGTTCCCGTGTACCGGGCCCAACTCCGCGACCGATATTCTTAGGATGGCCGATGAGGCTTTTTCGGTCTAGCTACCAGTTCGGGTAGGGCGTCGCAGATGCGATCCTAAAGCAGAATTCGCTAAGACTTACAACGCTTATAGCAACCGCCTCCTGACATGCATCCTTAATCATATGTTTTGGACTTGGATCACTGAACATAGCCAAAGCAAAAGCGCCGTTGTAATGAACTGGCACAGACACTCGAGCGGATCAACGTCAGTGGAGCTCCCTTGGAATCAGAATGAGATCATGAATGTCGGACCAAGCGTCAGGCGAGGTGCATAACTGGCGGTGTGGAGCACGTTCTGGCGCCCTCCAGTTTGCCAATTTTCAGCTGCGACGGATTCAAACCTGCCCGCATTCGCGTGCTCGCAACGCCCCCCGCGGCCTGAACGATCGCTTGCTCGCCTAGCCGCTCTGTCGATCGCTGGTAGCCAAAAAACTCATCGAGAGTTTCCACGCTGACGCGAAGACGAGCGATGACGAAATGCGGGCCAGCATACCCGGAGCCTTATGCCAAGACCGGTGGGCAGCTCTTTAAGCGCCTTCAGACGCTCAATCCGAGGAGGTGAGAAACCTCGCAGCAGACATTATTGTCAGGTTTGTCCAGCAACGGCATAGCGGTACCCGCCTGACTTGCTGCTGCATCCGGATTTAAATGACTGGCAGACAAGAAAAGATCTCCTTCCTTTAAAATTGGCACAACTTTTGAACTGCTCGCAGGAGTGACGACGATCCGCAGCCCTTGAAACGAAGGAAGGAAAGCAGGATGTCAGCTCTGCGTAGACCCACTAATGTCATCGAGAAAAATCTTGATCTCTCTCTAAGAGAAAAAGAGTGTATTTTGTGGGTGGCACGAGGAAAATCGTCCTGGGACATAGGAGTTATTATGAGCATATCTGAAAACACTGTAAACTTTCATATAAAAAACGTAATGCGAAAGTTAGATGCTGCCAGCAGAACCGTTGCCGCTATCAAGGCAATAAACCTCGGACTCATCGAGTTGTAAGATCCGCGATCTTCGAGCTTAGCCACGATCCGCCTTTTCGGCGTGCCACATTTGCGCACTTGCGGGGTGCAATTCATGTGATTCGAACGCACGTGTGGTGCGATCTTCTTGAAATCCGGCATTTCAAAGCGGTGCTGCATTTATTGCACTTGCGTTTTAATGTAAGGGCGACGAGCTCCGACCTTTCCTTCCCTGCCCGAGGTCGCGAGATATGCTCCTCCCTCGGCAGGAGCGGAACGGATTGATCAGAGATCGCGCTGAAGCCGTGCTCGGAAGTCCCTTTTAATGCCTGATGGTCTCTTTCATCACGGCCACGATCGCGGAGGACTCCTCTCTGCTAACGAGATGTATGTCAACCAACACTGTATTTGTCGGACCCGCTTCACTATTGCACTCTCATGTAACATGTCGACAATTATGAATATATTTTCTGCGATCCGTTCTGCATCGTTGGCACCCGCGTTGCATTGAACATGAGTCGTTCCGATCGGTTTGCGCCGAGGCTCAGGGCGACTCAGAAGGGACCATGCCACATGCTTGCAATGTATGGGACCTTGTGATGGGCTGTGCGATCTCAACCGAAAACAAATCCTACTCTCGGTAGCAATACAATGGTTCGATGGCCAAGCAAGCCCCGCGCCCGAGGCATCCGCAGTATTCGCGTTTCAAGAAGGGGGCCGATAATCATTGGCTTAGACGATATCTCAAATTCGGTGCTTCAACCGGACCGGAGCCAAATTGCATCTGCACGGAGGCGCACGTCCTCACGCCGACACAGTGTTTGAAAGACGGCAGGTTCCTCGGGAAGGAGGACGCGCATTACTGGATTTTGCGAGTGCTCAAAAAGCCAGCGGAACAGCGACTATGACCTGCTCGCTTCAGCCGGCAGCTTGAGCGTGTTCAGCACTTCTATCCATAGATCGATAAAGCGGGTGGTTTCCGAGGCCCCCGGAAGGCGCCACGATCAGCCCCCACAGCGCCCTGCGCAGCTCTCGGGCCATTCCGCGGTATCTACCCACGAGATTCGACTCATTATCTGCAGCAGATCGGAGACTTCGGCGAGCCGCAGCGCACCGGGCGGCGGTACGCGCAGGGTGGTGAGCGCGCCGCGGCCTCGCATTGGCCAGTGCAGTTATGACTGGGCTGCAAGGTCGGTGGCCATGCGAATAACTCCTGAGGAGGTTGCCTCCGTTGGCTGGACTTAAGTGGACCGGGGCCCATGGAAGGCGGTCAAACACGAAATGGGACTGTGTTATTAGTCACATGTGCCGAGCGTCAGCCATTTAAGAATGTATTGCTATAACTGTTGACCGCCGGCGCGCCGCCGAGATGCACGTAGAGGACCTTCGATCCCTCCGCAAAGAAGCCTTTCTGGACGAGGTCGATTATTGCGTGCATGGATTTGCCCTCATAGACCGGGTCCGTAATTATCCCTTCGAGCCGGGCACACAGGCGAATGGCGTCTTTCGTACCGTCGGACGGAATGCCATAACATGGGTACGCGTACTGCTCGAACAATCTCACATCATCGTCCGCGATTTCCATGCCGAGATCGATGAGTTTTGCCGTGTGGCGAGCAATCTGGAGCACCTGCGCCTTGGTCTGGTTGGGGGTAGCGGAGGCATCGATACCAATCACGTTTCGCTGTCGCCCGTCCTTGGCGAAGCCAACGACCATGCCCGCGTGCGTTGAACCCGTCACCGTGCAAACCACGACATAGTTGAAGGCAAATCCAAGTCGCTTCTCCTGTGCGCGCACTTCCTCCGCGAACCCGACGTAACCCAGCCCACCATACTTGTGAACAGATGCCCCGGCCGGAATCGCATAGGGTCTGTCTCCCCTTTGCTTCACCTCGGCGAACGCCTGTTCCCAACTGCGGCGGATGCCGATGTCAAAGCCCTCATCGACCAAGCGTACCTCTGCTCCCATGATCCGGCTCAATAGAATGTTGCCGATGCGGTCATATAGGGCATCCTCATGTGGTACCCAGCTCTCCTGCACCAGGACGCATTTCATGCCGATCTTAGCCGCGACCGCGGCGACCATACGCGTATGGTTCGACTGCACGCCGCCGATCGAGACAAGCGTATCGGACTTCGACGCAATCGCGTCGGGGATGATGTATTCGAGTTTGCGGAGCTTGTTCCCGCCTAACGCGAGTCCGGAGTTGCAGTCTTCGCGTTTGGCGTAGATTTCCACCTTTCCGCCTAAATGCTTGCCAAGGCGGTCGAGCTTCTCGATCGGTGTAGGCCCAAAGGTAAGCGGGTAGCGTTCGAATTTTTCCAGCATGTTCTCTCCAATGAGACGTAATTGAGCTGAAGCCAGCTATGCACGACGCCCGCTAAGACGCGTCTTTCTAATTTTAAGTCGACTGCTCTCTTTCGCCCCTGCTGGTTAGTTTCCAACGAAGTCTATGTCATCGAGACAATAACCACATCCTCGCGTTCTCCGTTGAAACAAGCGCCTACGGACCTGCATCCCCCTCGGTTGGAACGACCTGAAACTGGTCGCCTCGTGGAATATCGATGTCCGCCCGAGGAGTGGCGACGTGCTATGCGTGGGACCCAAGCGCGGAAGGGTTCATTCATCATTCTCATGAGACTCGTGCAATCATTAGCGAAACTTCTTGCGAGGCTTCTCGGTTTGGCAAACTCTCTGAATGCGGCAAGACCGCCAGATTAGAAAGAGGACACCTCCGAAATAACTTATCTGAAGAAGCAGCCAACCAGCCAACGTTGCGACGATTACCTGGCGAATGGAATGCGAGAAGAAATAGGCCGTCAGAGCATTACTGCAAAGGAACAGTGCCAGGACAATACAGAAGAGTCTAAGGGGCAACGCCGTTCTCCTGGTTGCCATCAGGCAGCAATCTTGTCAGCCGCAACATGGGTCTGACAGTTCTTCGGGCAGACGCGGGCGCAGGCTCCACATCCGATGCAACGGCCGGCCTGGTCGACGACCATGATCATGCGATTGAGCTCGCCATCGAAGTCATCGTCCTCGTCGTCGCAGATGCCAAGGACTTCACCCGCGTCATCGACGCCGTAAAGGTGCATGACCTCGCGCGAGCAGACCTTGAAGCAGCGGCCGCAGCCGATGCAGGTCGTGCCATCGATAGCAGTCAGATATTCGGGCATCCAGTTCGAGCCGTCGCGGGTAAGGAAAGGGCTCGTCATCATGAGTCCTCCAGCGCACTGAGCTCTCTTTTCGCTGAGTCCAGGTGGGCAAAAGCATCGAACGTCTTCTCGGCGACCACCTTGATCTCGCGCCAGTTGACTGGGAGGTCCTCGGCAAGATCGTGTAGTTCCATCTTCGCAGTTCCGGCTCGCGACTGCAGTTTGCGAACTTTTTTCCTGAGTTCCTCAACATCCGACATGATCTTCTTCCTCGGGTCAGGCCCGTGCCGCGTCGGGATAGGCTTCGATGGTCGCTATGGCATCATCGACCAGTTTCGAACCCGCCTTTGCGAGTTTGCCGAGTGTGTCGAAGCCGAACCGATGGACATCGCGCAGGGTCTTCGAAAGAACCACCAATCGCCCGGTCGTGAGAACAACGCGACCGAAGCCCTCAGGGCTCATCATCATGGTCGACGATGCAAGCAGCCCGGAGCGCTCCTCGATCGCAAGAGCCGCGCAGGTGTAGAAAATCTGGAGCCTCCACAGCACGTCTGGATCGGGATCGCCGATGATCGGGATCTCACGGCGCTGCTCCTTCGTGACGATGAAGTCTGCGAGCAGGTCGGCGTCGGATTTATCCTCCCACATTCCGTAGGTGTCCTGGGCGCGGATCAGGCGTATGAGGCTTTTGAGGAAAGGCGTGGCAAGGGCCTTCTCGTCCGCCTCGACGGCATGGATGACCGGGGTAACCGACGGTGATCTCATCGTTCAGTCCTCGTCCTCGAAGGATTGCTTTTTGGCGGCGCCCGCTTCCATCAGCACCCTGCGCAGCCAGGGTGGAGGACCCGTCCTGAGCATGGTCTGGGTGCGGGTTAATACGTCTTCAATGGACTGGTTTTGCGGCACTTTGATCGGATGGATTCTTGCCGAAACAAGCTTTGCTGCGGAGGGCCCGCCGATTGCCAGACAGAATAGGAGATGACACCCCTTCAAGGCCTCCACCTTCGGAGTGATGCGGTCATCGCCCTCGCTCCGGTGCTTGCCGCTCTCGTCCGAAACATCTTCAAAGGCGACAGCTTCCACGAAATTCCAACCATCGGACGTCACCTCGTAGACGGCGAAGCACTTCGCCGATCCGAAATGGGCATTGAGGCTCTTCATATCCTGCGTGGCAATCGCTACCCGCAAGGAACCTGTTTCCCCTTTTGGCCCCTGTGGGCGAACCGCGTCAGTGACGAGAGAAAGTCGGCGGGCGGCTGTCATCTGGCATTTCCCGGTTGCGGAACGGATCGAGTGATCGAGGCGTCGGCATGTGCTGATTCGCCTGGAAGATG
Source organism: Sinorhizobium fredii (assembly GCF_002944405.1). NCBI lineage: Bacteria > Pseudomonadati > Pseudomonadota > Alphaproteobacteria > Hyphomicrobiales > Rhizobiaceae > Ensifer > Ensifer fredii. The sequence continues at coordinate 347,598 of NZ_CP024309.1, forward strand.
TTGGCGACATCGAAGATCAGGTCGCGTGTCCCCTGATAGAGGGTCGTGAGCTTGTGCTGGCTGCCCAGTCGGTCGAAGATCGGGAACCCCACGCGCATAATCGGAATGCCCAGGCGCTCGGCCGCCTGGCGTCCGTGCGAATGGGTGACAAGCAGATCAGCGCCTCCGGCAAGACCTTCCAGATCGCCAAGATCACCGACCTGGACCTGTTTGGCAGGCACTTTCTCAAGAATGTTCGAGGTGCCGGTTGTCGTGACGGCCGCTGAAATTTCTGCGCCCATGCCGGTAAAGAAGATGGCAAGCTGGTAAAGCTGGTCGGGCTCGGCGGCGATGGCAATTTTCTTGCCGCCGAAATGAAAATGCCCGTCGAGCAAGGCGTCCTGCAGCTGTGCGCGGCGACGACGGATTTTCGCTGGCGCCGGCGCACCGGAAAGGGCAGAAAGCAGGGAGACGAAACGGTCTGTGTCCTTCAATCCTGTGAGCGACTGGAACAATGCGTAAGGCACTCCGGTCAGTCTCTCCAGCACCTCCGCCGGACGGCGCATATGCTCGCCGATTGCGATGCATTGCACAGCCGTGCCAAGCTCCTGAATATCCTTGACGGCCGTGCCGCCATAGGTGGTCGGCACCCAACGGTCGTCAGGTACCGTACCGTCGAGCGAGCCGGAAAGGTCGGGCAAAATCACCGCCTTGAGCCCGAAGCTTTCCACCGTCTCGCGCACATGCTCGATGTCAGCGACCGTGAGGTTCCAGCCTGGCAGAATCGCGATCTTCTTGCCCTGCCTTGCCTGCTCACCGCGCAGCGTAATCCTTTGGATCATGGCGGTGACAGCCTTGGCCCAGCCCTCCTCGATCGCTCCCTCGAAATCCGGCGTGTTTGCCAGCACGATCTCGGTGCCTGCGAGTTCTTTCGCGCGCATCATCTTGATGTTTGCGAGATCCCTTGCAAAATCCTCGCCACGTGTTTCCACCAACGCAGTGGTACAAACCCCGATTAGTTCCGGGTTCGTGCGCGTCTTCAGATTGAGGATCGCCTCTTCCAGATGGTCCATGCCGCCTAGGATCGTCGCCACCTCGTCCATCGCCGTCGTCTGCAACGGGACGGCTTCCTTGAAGTGCCTCACGAGGAGGACCAGGGCGAAGCTGGTGCAGCCCTGGCTGCCATGGAACAAGGGCACCGCATCATTGACTCCCAGAAAGGCGAGCGCGGCACCCAGCGGCTGCGAGGACTTTAGCGGATTGACCGCCACCGATTTGGTTTGGGGAAGGATGCGGGTCATCGGCTCACCTCAGCGCTTGCCGAAGCCGTCGGCTGTTGTAGGGATGCTCTTTCACAGTCGTGGAGTGGCTCGGGTCCGCTCTGTGTGCTAGGCAGTTCTTCCTCCAGGGCAGGTTGGTATTCCCATGGTGCCGGCTCCAGCACCTGGCGCCAGATCGGATTGTGAATGGCAAGGTCGATCTGACGTACGAGTTCCACCATGCCGTCATAGCCGGCATAGGGGTGGTGACGTTCCTGGTTGATATCGAGCCAAGGAGTCTTCGCCTTCAGCGCGATGAATTGCGTACGCCCGCCCGAGAGCATGATGTCGGCCTTGCCTTCTGAAAGCAGGTCGTAAAGCTCGCGCGCAGACATCGACTCGAACATGTGGTTCTCGTCCTCAAGGATCTGCTTGATGCGCTCCTTGTCCTCGATGGTCGATTTCTTGACGGAGGTGCCGACGATCTCGACGCCGATCTCCGTCAGCGCATGGACGACCGACCAGGACTTTACCCCGCCGGTATTGAGCAGCACGCGCTTGCCTTCAAGCCTCGGCCGATACGCCTCAAGCTTCCTCCACGCAATCGCCTCCTCCTTCTCGATCAGGGTTTCCGTGCGCTGGATCAGCTCCGGATCGGCCCCCTTGTTCACAAGCAGCTTGGCGATTTGCCGGAGTGCTTCCGATGTGTCGGTGATGCCGTAGAACGAGCCCTCGAAGAAAGGGATGTCCCAGCGCTCCTCCATCTTGCGGGCAAGATTGATGAGCGCCGTCGAGCACACCAACATGGCCGCCCGGGCACGGTGCGCGGAGGCCACGTCGAGGTAGCGCGCGTCACCCGGAATGCAGGCGCGCACGCGAATGCCGAGACGGTCAAGGAGCGGCTTCACCAGCCAGAACTCGCCGGAAAGGTTGAACTCACCCAGGATATTGATGTCGTGAGGCCCTATATCGTCGGGCTCGACCGTGCCGATGACATGATCAAGCAAGGCCTCGCCGGCAAGCTTGTTGCCGAGGTTTTTGGAGCCGACGAAGCCTGGCGCGTTGACTGGCACCACCGGCAAGCCGAACTTTTCCGCCGCGCGCTTGCAGACCGCCTCGATGTCGTCACCGATCAGTGCCGTCACGCAAGTCGAATAGACGAAGATCGCCGGCGGAGCATACTTTTCCTTGATCTCGCGGATCGCCTTGAAAAGCTTCCGCTCCCCCTGCCCCATCACCACGTCGAGCTCGGTGAGGTCTGTCGTGAAGCTGGTGCGCCATAGCGTTTGCCCCGACGACGCCGCGCCGCGGTTGTCCCAGGAATTGCCCTCGCAGGCAAGCGGTGCATGGATCAGGTGCGCCACGTCGGTGATCGGCTGCAGCACGATCTTGGCCCCGTCGAAAGCGCAGCCGCCGGCTGCCGCCCCGGGGGTCAGCGGCTTCGAGCAGCCTTTCTGGCGCGCCTTTGCATCCTTGCTGCGGTTCTTCTCGCAGGCGGGCTCGTCGAAGACATCATTGATTTTAACGGTGAGCGGTGACATTGCGCCGGTTTCTTAACTCCATTGGGGAAGACGGCCGGCCTTGAGCGAAGGCCAGCCGCCGCTGTTAGCGGGTCAGGTCGAAAGAATAGTCCGTCACACCCGTCTCGCTCGTCTCGCGATCGAGCTTGTCGAAGATCTTGTCGAGGATTGCCGTCAAGACGCGTAGGCCCCCTTGGTAGCCCATGAGAGGGAAGCGATGATGATGGTGCCGGTCGAAGATCGGGAACATCAGCCGGATCAGCGGCGTGCCGGTGTCACGCTCCAGGTATTTGCCGTAGGAATTGCCGATCAGCAGGTCCACCGGCTCTGTAAAGAGCAGCGAGCGCATCGCCCAGAGGTCCTTGCCCGCCCAGACCTGCGCATCCTTGCCGAAGGGCGAGGATTGAAGCAGTTCCTTCATTTCGGTTTCCCAGGCCGTGGTGCCATTTGTGGCGAGGCAGTGGGTCGGCTCGCCGCCGGTCTCCATGACGAACCGGGCGATGGCGTAGACGAAGTCGGGATCTCCGTAGATTGCGTATTTCTTGCCATGCAGCCAGGCCTGGCTGTCCGCCATGGCGTCGACCAGGCGGCCGCGCTCCATACCGATTGCCCCAGGGATATCCTTGCCGGAAATCTCCGAGACCTTCATCAGGAATTCGTCGGTCGCCTTCACCCCGAGAGGATAGTGGAACGAGACCGTCGCCTGCCCGACCTCTTTGCAGTATTCCAGCGTCTTGCGGGTGTTGTAGTGCTGCAGCGACAGTGTCGCTTCGGCATTGAGTGCCGCCTTCACGTCCTTGATCATCGTGCCGCCGTCATACATGCGATACATTCCGTCCGACGGCGTGTCGAACTGGTCGGAGGCGTCCTGGAGGAACGTGTAGGACACCTCCATCAGGTCGAGCAGGCGCTTGAGCTCACGGTTGTTGCCGACGCAGAAGCCGTCGAAACCCGGAATGATGTTGATCGCCCCGCAGGTTTCCTTGCGCTCCTGGCCTTTCCAGAAGTGCTCTAGAATGCCCTTGACCATGACGTCGTAGCCATCGACATGGCTGCCGACGAAGGCGGGCGTGTGTGCGAAAGGAACATCGAAGTCTGGCGGGACCGAGCCTTCGTTCCTGGCGTTTTCGATGAAGCCGTGCAGGTCGTCGCCGATGACCTCCGCCATACAGGTGGTCGAGACGGCAATCATCTTCGGATCATAGAGCGTATAGGTGTTGGCGAGCCCGTCGACCATGTTCTTCAGGCCGCCGAACACCGCAGCGTCCTCCGTCATCGAGGACGAGACCGCTGATGACGGCTCCTTGAAATGCCGCGACAGGTGCGAACGGTAATAGGCAACGCAGCCCTGGCTGCCATGCACGAAGGACATGGTCCGCTCGAAGCCAGCGGCAGCAAACACCGCGCCGAGCGGCTGGCATGCTTTGGCGGGGTTCACGACGAGCGCTTCGCGGGCGAGGTTCTTTTCGCGGTACTCCCAGGTCTTGGTGTATTCCCGCTGATCGGTAACGATCTGGTCCGGGTGCGGGCATTCAAAATTCAGCCTCTTCTCGGCAAGCATCTCCCTATATTCCGGCTCGCGGAACAGCGGAGCGTGGTCGAGAACTTTTTCGGCCGACTGCGGCATGGTGGTTACCTCTTTTCATCTGGCGCACCAGGACGGCGGCACAGGGATGTCGAGATGTTTCAGATTCCCCCGAATGGGGTCGGGGACATGAAGGGCCCCCTGCTCCTCGGAGGCCCTGGTCTTCATTCGGCAGCCAGCGCCATCGGCGGCCCGGCCTTTTTCTTCCAAGGGGCGTCGTAGAGGTCCCAGACCGGGCTGTTGATCGCCAGATCCATGTCACGGGCGAAAATCGCGAAGCCGTCGTAGCCGTGATACGGCCCGGAATAATCCCAGGAATGCATCTGACGGAACGGAATGCCCATCTTCTGCACCGGATACTTTTCCTTGATACCGGAGCCAACGAGATCAGGGCGGATCCCTTCGATGAACCTTTCCAGCTCGTAACCGGTCACGTCGTCATAGATTAGCGTGCCCTCTTTTACGTAATGCCCGGTGCGCTGATAGTCGTCGTTGTGGGCGAACTCGTAGCCTGTACCGACGATCTCCATGCCGAGGTCCTCATAGGCTGTGATGACGTGGCGAGGACGCAAGCCGCCGACATAGAGCATCACTGTCTTGCCTTTGAGGCGCGGCCAGTACTTGTCGATGACGGCGTCGACCAAGGGGCGGTACTTGGCAATGACCGCCTCGGTCTTGTCCTCGATCGTCGGTCCGAAATGCTTGGCTATCTTGCGGAGCGACGCTTCGATCTGGGAGGGACCGAAGAAATTGTATTCCATCCAGGGAATGCCGTACTTTTCCTCCATGTGCCGGCAGATGTAGTTCATCGACCGGTAGCAGTGGATCAGGTTGAGCTTGGCCTTCGGCGCCCGCTCTACCTCAGCGAGGGTCGCGTCCCCCGACCAGTTGCCGACCACGCGCAGCCCCACTTCCTCAAGGAGAATGCGCGAGGCCCACGCGTCGCCGCCGATATTGTAGTCGCCGATGATGTTGACATCGAAAGGGCCGGCCTCGAACTCTACTTCCTTCTTGTCGAGGACCCAGTCGCGTATAGCGTCATTGGCAATGTGGTGGCCAAGCGATTGCGAGACGCCTCGGAAGCCCTCGCAGCGCACCGGCACGATCGCCTTGTCGTGCTCGTCGGCCTTTTTGCGCGAGACCGCCTCAATGTCGTCACCAATCAGGCCGATCGGGCATTCCGATTGAATGCTGATGCCATTGTTCAACGGGAACAGCTCTTCGATCTCGTCGATGATCTTTTCGAGCTTCTTGTCGCCGCCGAATACGATGTCCTTCTCCTGGAAATCGGAGGTGAACTGCAAGGTCACAAACGTATCGATGCCAGTCGTGCCGACATAGTAATTGCGGCGCTGCGACCAGGAATACTGGCCGCAACCGACCGGCCCGTGTGAGATATGGACCATATCCTTGACCGGACCCCACACGACACCCTTGGAGCCGGCATAGGCGCAGCCGCGGATCGTCATTACGCCGGGAACGGACTTGATGTTCGACTTGACGTCGCATTCGGAAAGGATCTCTCCCTCCTTGCCGGCCTCGTCTCCGCTCTTCGCGACGCTCAGGTGCTTCTTGCGGCGCTTCGCCGCCTTGTCTGGATAACGCGACAGCACCTGCTCGATAAGCTTCTCATTGAGAGCGCCGTCATTCTCATGGTCGAGGCTCATGGGCCCTGGTCCCTTTCAGGTTCGGTGACGCCTCGCCGACGAGGCGTTGTTCTTTAGGAAGAGCGCGCCGGGGTCGATGCCGGCGCGCTCCTGCCGGCGGCGGGGGAGGTTAATGGGCAGCCGCCAGCGTGGCTTCCTTGGCCTGAAGCTCGGCAAGCATCTGCTCGTCCGTCTTCATGATGCCAAAGTCGAGCAGCATGTCCTCGAGCTCCTCCATGGTGATCGGTGTCGGGACGGTACCCTGGCCCGAATTGGCATGGATCTTCTCGGCCAGCGCGCGATATTCCCCGGCCTGCTTGGAATCCGGCGCATACTGGATCACCGTCATCTTCCTGAGCTCGGCGTGCTGGACGATGTTGTCACGTGGGACGAAGTGAATGAGCTTGGAATTGAGCTTGGCAGCCAGCGCCTCGGAGAGATCGAGCTCGCGGTCTGTCTGACGCTCGTTGCAAATCAACCCGCCGAGCCGCACGCCGCCAGAATGGGCATATTTAAGGATACCCTTGGCGATGTTGTTTGCGGCATAGAGCGCCATCATTTCGCCGGACATGACGATGTAAATTTCTTGCGCCTTGTTCTCGCGGATCGGCATCGCGAAGCCGCCGCATACCACGTCGCCGAGCACGTCGTAGGAGACGTAGTCGACGTCGTCATAGGCGCCGTTCTCCTCAAGGAAGTTGATAGAGGTGATGACGCCGCGGCCAGCGCACCCGACACCCGGCTCCGGGCCACCTGACTCCACGCATTTGATGCCTTTGTAGCCGACCTTGAGCACGTCCTCGAGCTCCAGGTCTTCAACCGAACCCTCCTCTGCGGCGAGATGCAGAACAGTGTCCTGCGCTTTCGAGTTCAGGATAAGGCGGGTGGAGTCGGCTTTGGGATCGCAGCCGACGATAAGGATCTTCTGCCCGAGATCGACAAGGGCTGCGAGCGTATTTTGGGAGGTGGTGGACTTGCCGATGCCCCCCTTGCCGTAGAAAGCGATTTGACGCAAATCTGACATGTTGCCTTCCTTCCTTCGTTCCATCCAGCGCGCAATGGCGGTTGGCAGCCCGCGCCGCCTCGCAATGAAGGGTTCAAAAGTCGTGCCAATTTGGCAGAGCTCGCCCAGGCAAGAGTCTTTTGTTTGTTTCCAGCTATTTAGCCTCCGACAGGACGAAACATGTTGCACAACAAGCCTGTGTCGCGGTTTCGACAAAGCCTACAGAGCTGACGGCGCCAAGTTTGAGGCCGCCGCATGTTGAGCTTGCCTTCGCGGGAAGTCTGATCGGAAGATCTTTTCTCGTATTCACCGAGCCTGCATCCTCGCCGTCTGAATTGAGAACGCGGCCTGGGTACCGTCATGCCAAGAATGCCTAGGCGTCGGCGCTCATGCTGTACAAGCCGAGAGCTTCGCCTCCGAACGGCCGATGGAGCCGGGTGGGGGTGCGGCCGATGGCGCTGGCTGACCCTTCGGAGAGATACCAGCCGCCGGCCTATGTCATACGCAGGGACTCCACCGGACCCCGCTGCATTGGAGGCGGAATGCGACGGTCTTCAAGACAGGACGGGCATTGCAGTTTCTTATTCTGTCTCCACTTTACCGTGTGCTAGCTCTCGTTCGAAGCCACGGGGAGTGACAGGGGCGGATATGTACAAACCGGTGGAACGATTAGGAGAGAGGCTGACATGCCAAGGCAGCTGGCAGGAAGCTGTGCCTGCGGCACGTCATAAAGAAGTAGGCAACCGCCTGGCGTAGATGGTAGGGTGAGTCATGACGAAAGCTACGGAAACAACCCGCTCAGCGGTGACAGGCAAGTTTGTGACGCAGCCCATCGGCGGCAAAAAGGCTGCCAAATTCGCCCAGGTCGAAGGATTGGAGATGAATGCCGCTTCAAAGGCGCTTTCAAAGAAGCTGGCCGCAAGTGGGCTTAAGGGTGAGGCGTACCGTAGCGAGATCGTCAAAGCCTTCAAAAAAGGCTGGCAGGTGGTCCGCTACAATGCCGTCGAAGACCCGCTGTGCTATCCCGGCAGCCATGTGCTGCGCAACAAGGCGGATATCAAGGACCAGGACCACGAATTCCGCCATCAAGAACTTTTTCGGGACCGAAGACGAAGAGACCTCACAGGGCAACCAGATAGGTAACCAGCGCATCCTTTTCTTGCTGTGCAAGCTTTGTTCCCAGAACCAGGTTGAAGAACTCGACCGTGTCGGCGAGTGTCAGCAGCCGCCCATCGTGCAAATAGGGCGGAGAGTCCTTTATGCCGCGCAGTGTGAAAGTCTTGATCGGACCATCCGATGACATTACGAGATCATTGACCTTTTGGCCGACCTTATAGAAGCGCTCAAGCTTCAGGTCGTGCAAGTTGTTGTCCATGAAAGCGGTCCCCGGGAAATGGCAAAGGGCGCAGCGACCCTTGCCCATAAATACCCGTTCGCCCTCCAATTCCTGCTCACTCGCAAGGCTTGGATCGAGGCGTCCGAACGCGTCCAGCTTGAGCGCTGGCGGGAAGTCGATCATATTCTGCATCTGCGCCATCAGCGAGGCCTGGCTCGCGCGATCGAGCAGGTTCACCCCCTTTCGCGCCGCGCTCACATGATCGCCGTTGAAATAGGCCGTGCGCTGCTCGAACTCAGTAAAGTCTTCAACCGACCGAAGAGACCGTTTGGAGCCATGGATCTGCTGATTGAACAGTCCGCGCAGGCTGGTAGTGTCGAGACGAAACCGCTGCGCCTGTGGCCGGACGTCAGGGGTCAGGTGGAAGGCGGCATTCGTATGGAAGTTGGAATGGCAGTCCAGACAGGCAACGCCCAGGCTCTCTTCGGCAACCTTGCGATCCTCGGTCTCATTAAACTCTTCTTGCGGAAACGGCGTTAGCAGCAGCCGAAGCCCTTCCATCTGCACCGGCGTAATGATGCCGCTCATGATCTCATAGAAGTTCCTGGTCGTCAGAAGCTCGCCACGCGACACGTCACCAAGTTCCGGATGCGTGGTCAGGAAGATCGGCGGCGGGAACTCCGGCGTCAGGTGATCGGGGAGGTCGAAGCCGACATCGAAGCGCCTGAGATCCCTGCCTTCCCGGCGGCCGATCTCATTAATCTGCACCTCGGGAAAGACTTGGCCGCCCGTCGCCTGCTTTACATGTGGCAGCGGCAGAAAGCCGCGCGGCAATAGCGCCTGGTCTCTGATCTCGTCTGGGCTCTTGGCGGCCAATGTGTCCCAGCTTACGCCCTTCGGGAGTTTGACGCGAACGCCTGCCTGAACCGCCTTACGGCGACCTGACATCATCACACCTTTTATCGGACGGTCGGAAAGATCGTATCGCTCCTCAAGCAAGCTGCTCTGACGTTTCATGACGCGCGGCTTCGTACGTTCGTCGAGTTCCTTCGCCTCGGAAAACGGGATAGTCGGAAAACTCCTATAGATCAGATCAGCAGGCAGCGGATAAGTCGCGGTCGCAAGGGCATGCGCGGAAACTGAGAATGCGATAGTTATAGCGATCAGAATAAAAGCTATGATCTCACGCAGACCTGACATGTTGCTTTCGCCTTTTCCACTACAATGCCGGACGGCAGGCTTCGTTTGCCGGTGTTCAGTCACCTTCAAAATTTGTGCCAACAGATCAGGGACATTGTTTTGCGATGTGCTCAGCTGCTTGAACGAGAGCGCGGCCGGACGGACGGTGGGCGAACATCAACGTGTCAGGTACCTGACACGTTGATTCGGCGGCTGCAGTCTGCATTGCTCTTCCAGCCAGTGACGAAGCGGATTACATTCTCCTGGCTGCCTGGGTGGGGTGAGATATTCGTCGCGCGCGGCAAAAGCAGTGGAGCTGGTGCATACACTCCCCCGCGAAAAGACATTACCCACTGACTGATAGAGCTCTCACAGCAGCGAGTTTGGACAGCGCGGCGGTTAGCGGTCTTTCACAACACGGCCGCCTTTGATGATCGTGCGAATGCGCTTGGAGTCGGCAAGGATCGACAGGTCCTTCAGAGGATCGCCGTCGATAACGATCACGTCTGCGAAAGCCCCCGGTCCGATGATCCCGACCCTCCCCTCCAGCTGGAGGACCCGGGCCGCATCCACGGTGGCGGAGCGGATCACTTCGTGTGCCGGTAGGACTCGGCCGCGTAACTCGAATTCTTGCGCTTGATACTCGTGCATCCCGCCGAGTAGATCCGAGCCGTAGCCCATCGTTACTCTGGCTTCTCGCAAGGTCTCCAATGCCATCAGACCCGCGGTTAGGACGAAATCGCTCTTTTCGAGCGAAGCCGCCGGCATCCCATGTTCGGCGCCCTCGCGTGCCAAAGCGGCATATGTGATGTTCGTAGGAACCACTACGGCGCCGGACTTCCGTACCCGCTTGGCGGTCGCGGGGGTGATATGATTTCCATGCTCAATCGACCGCACCCCTGCCTCAAGCGCCTTGGAAATCGCTTCATCCGTGTAGAGGTGGGCGGCAACATAAGTGTGCCGGTGCGCCGCTTCCTCGACCACCGCCTGCAGTTCTGGAAGGCTGAACGCGACCGCATCTATGGGGTCGGTTGGCGAAGAAACACCTCCGCTGCCCATGACCTTGACGAAGCGCGCTCCCGCCTTCAGCTCCTCCCTGGCCGCCCGTCGCACTTCCGGTTCACCGTCGCAAATGCGGCCAAGCGCACCGAGCTGGTCGACGTAATAATCTGAAGGGCGCCGATTGTGCCTATCGCGAAAATCGGTGTGGCCGCCTGTCTGAGACAATGCCTTGCCGCAAATCACAAGACGCGGTCCCTCGATTAGCCCGTGCTCGACGGCGTCCACCAGGCCTTGATCGGCGCCGCCCATGTCGCGGACCGTCGTGAAGCCACGGCTCAGCATTCCGCGCATGGTATTTGCGGCATGGAGCGCGACGAGCGTGTTGGGCAGCTCTGCGTTCGCGGCGAGGTTTCCTTTCACGGCAACCACATGCACGTGACAATCAATCAGCCCCGGCATGACGAAGCGCCCCGCCGCGTCTAAAATGCGAGCGTCGGACGGGGCCTTCAAGCGCTCTCCGACTTCGGCGACGAATCCATCCGCGAGCAGAACATCGACCCGATCCGCAGCACGGTCGGCGGTGCCATCCACGATGGCAGCATTGCGAATAACGATTGTTTTCATCCGTGTGCCCCGTGGTTTTCGCGAAAAATCCACCACATACGCCATCACTTCCAGAAATGACGTGCGGCGCTCCGATCTTGTCTCGATAGGTTGGCCAAAGCACTGATCGTCAGCCTTCACGGAGACTCAGCTAAAATCGATTGCGTCGCGGAGGAGAGTAGCCGCGGGCGAAGAAGGCGGCGCGCTCACCGTTGTCTATGCCGAAACCATGACCGCCGACGTCGAGTTCGTTGAGGTAGGCCGATAGCCGGTCGTCCCGTTTCGTGGTGGCGAGCAGGATCGGCGGGTAGAATCGCCCTGGTTTGAATAGGCCGAGATTTCTTCTCCGGGTTTTCAGTATCGCCGCATTCGTCGCTCCAGCTCGCGCTACGAGTAGCTTCGTAACGGCGCATATCGATAGCGGAAAAAAGCTGCAACGCCCAGAAGTGCCAATGTTCTCGGCGATTGCTTCCCGACCCAGACGAGGCTCCGAGGGCCGGAATTCCCAATCGGGGATTGCGCATTCTTTCCCTCGCTTCCCTGATAATCAAAAGTTATGCCAACTGCACATGACCTTCTTCCCGGATGGGTTCACGAGCTAAAGTGGGAGCAATCAACAGCTGGCCGAACACTCCCGTGTCGCGGACGCGACATCCCGACAGCCGCCGGCTGCTGCTCAAGGTCTCAATGCGCTCCGGCGCTAAGCCAGAGGTGGGACGCTCAGGTGTGGCATCATGATCGCGGAGCCCGAGCGCATGCTGCCTGCCCATACGCACGACGCTCGTGCGGATTAAACCGATCAGACGTAGACGGATCACGCCCCGGGACGCCGCAGCGTTCGAGCTTCCCCGGCCGATCCGGACAGCTAGCCCTTTTTTGATCGAGGCGGCCGCTCCCCGAACTGCACTGGGAGCGGGGAAAGCGTGTGGTGATTGCCGCCGGCAGCCTTGGCGCGCTTCGCCGCTAAGGGGTGACATGCCGCCTACGCGTGTGAAGGCCGCGGATCAGAGCTGAGCCGGACAATATTCGTGCTGGTCCGGACTGTTGAGGAGCTCGGACGCAACAAGCGGAGAGGCCAGTCGGGACCCCTCCTCTACCAGCATCTCGCGCAGCCAACGACTGGCAGGATCACTATCGTGAAGCGCAGGCCATTGAACGGCCTCGGTGAACGGAAGGTGTTGTGGCAGCGGAAGCTCGACGACTTGGAGGGGAAGGATTTGCGCGAAATGTTGCGCCAGGCGCAACGGCATGGTTCCTATACGATCGGTGTCCGACAGCATGGGCGGAATCATGCTGTAGCCGTGCACGACGACGTCGATCCGTCTCTTTTGATCGTACTCCAGCAAGAACCGTTCCTCCAGGCCTAGCCTCAGGGTGTCCCCGAACCCAACGACAACGTGCCCCATCGACATGTATCTTTCGAATGTGAGCGGCTCTGACAGCTGCTTGTTCGAACGACAGCCGACACACACGTGTACATCGTCGAACAATTTCGTTCGAGGATGAGCGTTAGACATGAATATCTCCGGCAGAATCAGAAGATCGACGTCGCCCCGCTGGAGAAGGTCCCCATAGTCGTCGGTGGGAGGCCGAAAATCAAAGCTGACGCCGGGAGCTTCACGCGTCGCACGCTCCACAACCCTTTCGAAAAACACGAGCGTCACGTAGTCGGAAAGGATGATCCTGAAGCGACGATCCGATCGGGCCGGATTAAACGGCTCCCAGGATATGATGGAGAGCTGAATGTGCTGCAGAGCCTCCCGAGCCGCGGCCGCCAGCCCTTGCGCACGAGGTGTGGGGATAAATTCGCGCCCCGCCATTGTAAACAACTCATCACGGAAATAGCTGCGCAATCGCGCGACGGCTGCGCTCATCGCCGGCTGACTGAGATTGATGCTGCGTGCCGCCGCCGTGACGTTACGCTCGGTCATCAGGGCGTCGAGCGCGACGAGGAGATTCAGATCAAGGCCTTTAAAACGCATGTCTCTTTATCCATAACGTGGATGTATATCGCATCCCTTATTAGTAATATAAATTGACGTTTTCACAGCACAGAGACCCGGTACGGAAACTTTAATTCGCGAATTGGACATTAAACGCGAATTTGAACATTGCGGTGATTTGTGGACGCGTGTTCGGGAAAGTCGAGCGATCCAGCCTCGCCCCGCGGCAATTTTCAGCGGGTAAACGGTCGGCCCTGCCATATGTTCTGACTTCGGTCGACACGTTTTGGCGGTCGTCGACAGCGAGTACGGGTGTCAAACAACGCGGAGCGAGTTCCTCCTGCGTCGCTTGCGAAGTTCATCTTTGATGCGGACTGCGAATTGCCGACTAAATTAGATGAAGCGGTTGGACGTGACGGATGTGGTGAGGAGAACGTCGGCGACACCGACGGCGATCATCCGACGGCGCAGAGGTTTATCTGCGGCATCCCCGTCTTTCGATTTTCGCGCGGACCGTCATGCTATTATCGCGTGAGCGCCTTCGCCATGCGCCTTGTCAGGGGGACCTACGAGAATGCGACCCGCTAACGCGCCTCCTCGTTGCGGACGGATTTTCTCCATAGTGTGCCCTATAAAGTGCCGAGAACCTCCCGAATTGAAAGAATCCCCATTTCAGGCAGATTTCCTTCAAGAGCATATGGTTCTCTGGATCGAGGAGGTCCTCCCGCGCTGCCCGCAATCGAAGCATCTGTAGATAGGCTGCAGGCGTTGTGTCCTTGAAAGCTCGAAATCCCGCTTCGAGTGCTCTGGTGGAAACACCCGCTGCATCTGCCACCATTGGCATCGTAATCGGCTTGTTGATATTGGCGTACATGAACTCGATCCCGCGGCGCACATGTCCGGGAGCAATCATGCAAGGCTTCTTATTCAATAGATGCGACAACCGATGAGGCACCATCCTTATTACCATGTCGGCGAGTGCCTGCGTAATATGGGCCATCGCTACAGGGGACTGAATGAGGGGGCCATTATCGCGGATGCCTTGGATTATCGCTTCCGTGACGTTGCCGATTGTCCTGCCGACCGGCGTTGACAGATCCACTTCGGGCAACAGGTCGAGCGAGCCATTGAACGGCACATCGAAAGTTTCGCCAATGGTCCGCTGAATCAACGACCAATTAAGCACCAACTCGTCTATCAGATTGGATTGCCCGTGCATTGAGATGCCGTCAGGCTCAAAGTTCCTGTAAAGAAGCAGTTTCCCGGGTTCGGCCCCGGCCATGCGAGAACCGTACGTGACCCCCATGCCACCTCTGCGCGGCACCACGATCGATAGGTGCTCTGTTGCACCGGCACACCACTGAGCACGGAACTGAAACCCTGTCTGATGGTGACCAGTAATCAATACTGCGCTCTCAGAGGCCGAAAGATCGATCCCCCAATGGAAGTCTTGAGCACGGCCGACGAGCTCGGCGTCGAATGTGCCGAAAACCCCTCCCAGGGTTTCGATCATGCTGTCGAACGTGGAACCACGATATCGAAAAACGGCATCACCGGCGCTATTTTCCATCATGCATTCTCCAGGTTCAGTATTGCTGCTTTTATCGTTCCTGCTGGCTTCAATTTCCAAGGACCTGACGAGAGATGTGCATGCATTCCAATTGCGGCGCGATAGTGCCGGATGTCCGCGCTGCGCCTTGTTACCGCCGAAGACTTGCTTGACAGGAGGTCCTTGAAGCCGAGAAAATCGTCCCCTAATTGCGTTGAAGCGCGGCTCGGACTGACCATGATTTCCGCCGAATTCGCACTGAGCGATTTATAGCAACTGCTCGTCTTGGGAATAGGCCAGTGGCTGGGCGGCGGCCGCACTCAAGGCCGGCTGGCTGAGACTGCGTGCCGCGGCCCGTGACGTTAGGCTCGGTCATCAGGGCGTCTGCGCGACGAGGAGATTTAAGTCAAGAAAGGTCACTGCCAGAACTCCAACGGACGCACGCCAGATCCGCCGACCGGGGCATGCGCCATCGGTCCCGCCGGGCACCGGCTTTGGACTGCGGGCGAGATCGCGTGAGCTCGCCAATGAGCGTCGGCACTTGGGACAAGCAGTCAAGGCGGCTCATAGTTCAGGTCCGTTCCGGTCGATCATCTTGGCGGCGGGCCAGTCGGAGAGCGGCCGACTAACAGGCAGGACGATGACCAGTGGGTCCTCGACGCGCGTCGGCGGCAGGTCGACACGCGCGTGTGGCAGCGTGGATCGTACGCTGATCCCAGACATAACAGTCACCAGGCCGTGTCGGCCGAACCGCTCAATGTGTTTCCGCAGCTGGTTGCGGACGGTACCGAAAGCGAATGGAACTTGAAACTCGTGCAGTGTCGGAAGCATGACATGTATCGAATGGGCGATTCCGAGTCCTTCGAGATCCGGACGCACTCCATACAGGCCGAGTTCAGCCACGAGCAGGTCGACTCCGTCAACCTTGATGAAACGGCGCAGCAAGCCCATGTGAGCCGCTACACCGCTGGAATCGTAGGCGATGGCACGAAGCTCAGGTCTTGCCCCAGCCCAGCTTTGACTGCCTTCGAACGGCTTCGCATTAAAGGCCCCTGTCGGTCCATAGGTCCTTCGAAAGAAGTCCGTGAGTTCGACATGGTCGGAGAGTTGCAACTCGTTTTCCCAACACAATTTCCACTGCACGTTAGAACGCATGCAAAGACCTTTTTTTGCTGTTGAATGAAGTTCGGAAGCGTCGACCTTACGTCCAAGTTTCCTGCTCGCATCGTCAAGGCGCAGTCGGATCACAGCGCGGGCTCCACCGGTTTAACAGGACCTCATGATCGCCGAGGATCTGGCGGATCAGAACGTGCATTAACCCGCAGGAATAGCTGGCGACCGATCTCACGGAGCCGCAACAGGCGATGTTCAGGAAGCTGGAGACGCTGGGCGCGGAAGCGGCCGGCGCATTGCCAGCTATAGCATCCGCCAGAGCCGTCGCGGACGAGTTCATTGGACAGGAGGTCAAACGGCGCATCCCAATTCAGCGGAACACATTCTTCAAGTCCATGCTGTTCGTCCGGACCCCGGCCGTTCTCCAGCCACCCCTTGCGCACCATAGTGTGCGCGACGCGCGCGCTTTGATGCAAAGCAGCGGAAAAGTTTTGGACGACATAGATCGGATCCGGGGCGCCGGCATGCGACAGCTGTCTATCGTCCCTTCGTACCGAAAACGCGCCCCAATGCGAGGTGCAGGGGCGGCTGGGCTTGTTCGTTTCCGGAAGGCTGCGAAGTCCAGCATGAAAGGATCCTGTTCCGACGCTTAGGCCCGCCTGGGCCTGGTGTCGCGACGACGGCAAGGGCATTAAGCTCGCCAAGCCCTTTTAGCGCATCCTAAATTGGGCGTATTTCGATGAACTGACAATCTATATAGAATATCTGCCAGGCCGCTGTTCAGGCATGGCCAGGCACGTGACGAGCGAATGGAGGGTGTCCGGCGCCAAGCAGCCTATCAAGCGGATATCGGCAGGCACGCGATCCGAGGCCGGTGTTGCCCCCATGAGCGCTGGTCGGCCTGAACAATTCTGGTGGAGGTGAAAACCACCAGCAGGCCTATCCGCGGCTGAAGGGGTGGTGCGGTCCTGCGTTCTCGCAGCGGACATGGCCGCGTCCCCACATGAGACCTTGAAAGCCATCGCCTCCTTGAACCCGCGATTGATTTCCCAGGCGGATGCCTCCAAGCGAATGATCACGGATCTAACTGCGGGCAGCTACGCCGAACATATGCGTCGGTCTCCTCAACCGTGACGCATTCGAGATCAACTCGCTTGGATTACCATGCCTCTTTGCTCACACCACCGACGACGTCGCTGCCAGGGGCCGCACCACGAGCTCCGCCGAGCCGAGATCAAGATCTGTAAAGGCAGGGCGTCATTTAAGCTCCATCTATTGAGGATGTGGATCGATGCCATCTACACAATCAATTTATCAAACCTGTCAAATGCTATTAGATGAAGTAAAGAACAAAGGCAGGAGGTTTTGCATAGGTACGATGGCGTCCGTCTCCATAATGGCTATTTGGTCAGGATCACTATCTCAGCCATTCATAAAAATAGGCTGAGGGAGATCCAGGCGACTCCTGTCGTGATCAACCGCAGCGCGACGCACAAGCGGCGCGGTCCCCACCACCGTGATCGTTGGGCTACAGGCAACTCGCCGATAGCTTCCTACAATGGTACCGCCGCTCTTCCGGAGCCTCGCCTAACAACTACAGTTCGGCTCGAGGCACTTATCAGGATAACTACATGCCGCAAGAAATCTCAATCTCCGATGTCAAGGATCTGATCGGCAAGGAGATAGGCGTCTCCGACTGGATCACCGTACACAAGAGACCATTGACAACTTCGCGGGGGCAACCGGAGACTTCCAGTTCATTCACACCGATCCGGTTCGCGCAGCAATGGAGACACCGTTCGGCGGCACGATCGCGCATGGTTTCCTGTCTCTCTCGCTGCTCTCGGCGATGAATTACAATTGCCTGCCGAAGATCCGCGAGCTCACGATGGGGATAAATTACGGCTTCGATAAAGTTCGCTTCATGGCACCGGTCAAGTGTGGCGCACGCGTGCGCGGCCGCTTCACCCTGGCCGACGCTCGCTTCTGTGCCGCCAGCATGCTGATGATTGCCTATGACGCTACAGTTGAGATCCAGGGGGAAAGAAAGCCGGCTCTGAATGCAATGTGGCAGACAATGATCCAATTCGATGCAAAGCTCATGTCTGAGCAGGCCCGGCGGGCGACTTTTGGCGGCACGCGCAGGCGCACTATTCCGGCCGCCGCACAATAGAGGTCGGCTTTCCCTCAACGGGCAGCGTTTCCCTGGAGGGGAGCGATCGACATCGCCTCGACTTGCGAGGGTAGCTGAGCCTCCTCTTCGGCCTCTTCGGCCCGAGCTTGCAATTCTTACATGCTCGGCCTTGCACAAGAAGATCGCAAGGTGGCAGCTCCGATCTCGCTCTTGAGAGCCAGCTTCGCGCATTCGGCAATGCCGCGGTCAAAGGTTCTAGGTCTCAAAGTGGTCACCATCATGCGACGCCTGCCTTGCAATTGTCATACTTAAGGAATTATGCTGCACTGCACCATAATCGGTTTGTCCTGCCCTGTGGTTGCCGTCTCCCTGTGGTGCATGATCGAAGGAGTTACCATGCCAAATTCAGCGAACAATACAGGTGCGCCTGTGGCGAAGCGAGGCCACGTTGATGTCGGTGATACTGTTCGGCGATGTCGAGAAGCGGTTGGATACAGCATTGAGGATCTTGCATTGACCTGCGGACTGACTGGCGCAGAAATCACCAGGATTGAACTGGGTGATGATGTCGACCCGGACAAGCTCAGGCGCATCGCGGCGGCACTTCGAGTGCCAACCTCCACCTTCCTGCTGGACTAACGGAACGGGCGTCACGCTGGCAGCGATACCAGACGCCTCTTGTTTGCACCGCTACGGCTTTGATGGAACTCACCATGATCGGCGACCACCAAATGACCTTATAGCCATTGTCCACGGACGTACTGGCTTTTGGCGGCAGCAAGGTCGGGTTCAGCCCGGCCTTTTTGTGTACGCTACCTGACTGAACCGGCCCACTCTGTTGTGCCGCTGCCAATAGGGCGTACACTGCTCTCATCAGCGGCTGGTTACACGGGCGCCGCTGGCTGGAAGATCTGCGCTTTCGCCCCAACCGAGCGAGATGCGCAATGTATTCTGGCAACGATTCCTATAGCCCTGCTCTCTCACCTGACGACCTCGACTTGCTCCAGAGCATCCTTGATGAGGAAATCAGGGTCCGACGCATTCCGATCACAAGCGACCGAGCCGATGAGCTTGCCGGAAAGCTCATCAGGCTGTTTCAGTCGGGAGTGAGACAGCCTGATGTCCTTCGTTTAATGATCAGGACCGGGTGAAAGCTCGTCGCCAAGCACGGCCGCCTTGACGGCGGTTGGGGCGACTTCGCCATCAATCGAACAAAGGTCGCTCGTCCAATCGTGGCGGGTGATGACACGCGCGTGTGGATAAACCATCGCCATCTCGCCCATTTCACCCGAAAGTTTCAGCCTGACTCTTTGTCGGTTTTGACGAGGAGCGAGGCAAGACAGGGATGACCCACGCCGGCATTGAGGCTTGAGTAGGTTTGTCGACCGGCGCTCCTTAATGTCGTTCTTGGCGGGCCTAACCGAAAGGCCACCTGTACGCCAGGAAATGAGGTCTGGAAGAGTGAAGCCATCAGATGCACCCACCGCGAGCGCAGCGATCACCAGCCCGGGCGCTCGAAACGGCAGGGATCGTTGTGCGCGCCTATGGCGATAGTGCATGCCCTCTCCCCACCTGTCGTTCTGAGGAAATCGTACTGCAGCGCGTCCGTCGGCAATAGCTGTACAAACGGGTTGGGCATCCTTTTCGTCAGCGGCAACAACCCCGCTGCCGGCCGAGTGTGGAGGGCCGCCCGGATCGTCTCATTCTGATCTCCCGCTCAATGCCGAAGCCGCTTCTATAGAGGTCTCGGGTTACGAAGGTCGACTTTAGAACTGTGCGATTTCGCCGCGCCTAACTCGGTCCAGATCGGTTCGGCATCAGGCGTGCCGATCACCATGTCGAACACTTCCAAAAATGGTGTAAGAAGACTCACGCGAGCCGTCGGCTGCAGCGCGACAACCAAGATGAGACGAAGCGTCAATCAAGATGAGACTCGGCAGCAGCGGTGGAACGCAGAGAGGGCGTAGCCCGAACGGAGTTCTACCGCTGCTGCCGCGCCGATTCATCTGGTGATTGCGGTTCGACCGGTACGTTGGGTTCTTCGAAGAACGGGGAACCACCTCTGTGCCAGGTCGTCACATAACCGATCATCAGATGAGGCTTTTCATGAAGTTACGACAAGAGCACAGGGTTGAGGTCGCCACCGCGAAGGCGTCGCTCAGTAGAGCAACGGGCTATCGCATCGAGAAGAATGCGCAACTGCCATCGCAAGTGAAGAAGCCGCGTGGGCGTCGGCGTCCCGATCCACTCGCCGACATCTTCGATGCCGAGGTCGTGCCGCTGCTGAAGGCGGCACCTGGCATCCGCCCGGTCGCCGTCTTCGAGGAGATGTTGCGCCGCCATCCCGACCTCAGCGAAGGCGTTCGCCGGACAATGGAACGGCGGATCCGTGCCTGGCGGGCTATCAATGGCGACGAGCAGGAAGTCATCTTTCGCCAGGTTCATGAGCCTGGCCGACTGGGGCTTTCCGACTTCACCAACATGAACGAACTGGGGATCACGATCGCAGGCCAGCCGCTCGATCACCTGCTTTATCACTTCCGGCTCGCCTATTCCGGCTTCGAACACGCCCATGTCGTCCTCGGTGGCGAAAGCTTCGTGGCGCTGGCCGAAGGGCTGCAGAACGCTCTCTGGTTCCTTGGCGGCGCGCCGCTTTACCATCGCAGCGACAGCCTGTCGGCCGCCTTCCGCAATCTCGATGCTGATGCCAAGGAGGACCAGACGCGGCGCTACGCCGAGTTCTGCGCGCACTACCGGATGACGCCGACCCGCAACAACAAGGGCATTGCCCACGAGAACGGTGCGATTGAGAGCCCGCATGGCCACCTCAAGAATGCCATCCGCGATGCCCTGTTGCTGCGCGGCACCCGTGACTTCGACGATCTCGCTGCCTATCGCGGCTTCATCGATGAGATCGTCAGCCGTCGTAATGCCCGCTATGGCAAGCGCATCGACGCCGAGCGGGCGGCGCTGCAGCCGTTGCCGGGAACGCGCACCAGCGATTTTGAGGAGGTTGTCGTGCGGGTCTCGCGCAGCGGCGGCTTCACCTTACGCAAGGTCTTTTACACCGTGCCCTCACGGCTCATCGGGCACCGGCTGCGCGTGCGCCTTTACGACGAACGCCTTGACCTCTTTATCGGCGGCACGCATCTGATGACTCTCAAAAGAGGGCGTGCGCATGCCAGTGGCAAGCACGACCAGGTGGTCGATTATCGGCATGTCATCCATTCGCTGCGCAAAAAGCCGATGGCGCTCCTTCAGCTTGTCTATCGCGACAAGCTGTTTCCGCGGCAGGAATACCGAAGGGCCTTCGAGACCCTGCTCGACCGGCTCTCCGACAAGCAGGCCTGCAAGATCACAGTCGAGCTTCTGGCCTTGGCCCACGATCGGGGCTGCGAGAGGGAATTGGCAGAGCGGCTCGCCAAAACACTCGATGCGGGCGAACTGCCGGACATCATCGCGCTGAGGACTTTCTTCGCGCCCGATCCGGCACAGTTGCCCACCGTCAACGTTCGTCTCGCCTCCCTTCAGGGCTATGAGGCCCTGATTGACGCGCGTCATCTGGAGGACGCCGCATGAGAAACGCCCCTCCCATCGACGCCGCCACGCTCAGCACGCTGCTCAATGAACTCCGCCTGCCGGCCATCAAGGTCCTTTGGCCTGACTTTGCCGAACGGGCCGACAAGGAAGGGTGGCCAGCGGCCCGGTTCCTGTCGGTGATCGCCGAGCACGAACTCGCCGAACGCGATCGCCGCCGCATCGAACGCCATCTCGCCGAGGCGCGATTGCCACCGGGAAAGACGCTCGACAGCTTTGACTTCGACGCCGTGCCGATGGTCTCCAAGGCACAGGTCATGGCGATCGCCGCCGGCGATAGCTGGCTCGCCAAGGGAGCGAACATCCTGTTGTTCGGCCCGCCCGGTGGCGGCAAGAGCCATCTCGCCGCCGCAATCGGCCTCGCGCTCATCGAGAACGGTTGGCGGGTGCTGTTCATGCGTACGACCCAGAAGCTGCAGGTGGCACGTCGTGAACTTCAGATCGAATCCGCCATCGCCAAGCTCGACAAGTTCGATCTGCTCATCCTCGACGATCTCGCCTATGTGACCAAGGACCAGGCGGAAACGAGCGTGCTCTTCGAGCTCATCTCCGCGCGCTACGAGCGGCGATCAATCATGATCACCGCCAACCAGCCCTTCGGCGAATGGAACAGGGTCTTCCCCGATCCCGCCATGACACTCGCCGCCGTCGATCGTCTCGTCCACCACGCGACCATCTTTGAAATGAATGTCGAAAGCTACCGGCGTCGATCCGCAATGGAAGCCAAACGCCAACGCGGCAGGCCGGCTTCCTTCGCGACAATGAGAAATGCCACCGAGATCGACGCTGCGCGACAATCAGAACCCAACGAAGCCCTTGCCAGCGACAATCATGATGATACCGTCGCCGACGACCGCGACACCAGAATCTCATCCAGTTTGTCGCGCTGATCTCAGCCAGATTGTCGCTTTACAGTCGGCGCTACCAATGCATCTGCAGTATTTCAAAGAGATAGGAGAACGGCATTCTTCGGCCACTCACGGACCAACTTTCATGACAGGAAGCCTCGCGTCATCGCGGGACGGAAAGCCTCAGAAGCATGCTGCCGGAGACAAGAGCGATGCCGAGAACCTGCCGGGGGCCAAGTTCATCTCCGAAAAAAGTTGAAGCGAAAACGCTTCCTGCTACTGGCACGAGCAGCGTCAAGTACGCGGCCCTGCCGACGCCGATGCCGGCAATTGCGTAGTACCAAAGCCAAAACGCTACAGCACCGTTCAACACACCCGAATAGAGAATAGCTAGCACATCGTTCCAGCTTGGAAGCGGAATTGATCCGTTAGGCACCACCGTGAAAATGAAGAAGAAAGGAAGGTTCAGGACGAAAGCCAATATGCATTGCAACGCTACTCTACTGATCCCGGAAATTGAGTGGGAAGGCTTTCCCGCCAAGATTGTTGCAAAAGCCCAGGCACTCGCGTTGATGATCACCAGTATGGCACCCGCCCCGAAGCTGCTGCCACCGATGTACAACAATACGCCGACGACGGCTACGATGGGTGCAAGCATTGCGAACGGATGGAGGCGCTTTCCCGACACAATCTCGATCAGGCTTGTGATGGCGGGCATCGTGTACATCAACGTCAGAACCGCCGACGCTGGAAAGAATGCAAGAGCGATCACATTGACCGTCGACACGACGAACCCGTTGATGACTGCAACGATGAGCGTGTTGTGTCGTTCTTCGATTGACGCTGTTCGAAGCTCCCGCATGCTCTTAGGAAGGAATACAGCTATTGGAAGAAGGCCCGCCAGTAGACTGTAAAAGCGAAAGGGCCAAACACCCAAGTCTTTGATTGCCTCGCGAGAAAGGGAGAACGCTGTGCTCCAAATCAACACCACGGCTCCCCCGGCCAGCAGGGCCAGCAAGGACCTCATATCAAAGGCCGCCCTATTATTCCGCGTCATACCTGACGACTACTGCTATTCGTTTTGCCTTCGGCCGAGCAGTCACCATCGACACAAAATGCGGAATCAAGCGGGCGCTGGTATCAAAGATCAGCGCCTGAAACTCGGTCGGGACCAAACACGCTCTAATCGCCTTGCGATCATCGGTCTGCACCATCGTGAGGCCGCCATGGTTCGGTTCCCACCCCTTCGTCAGATTTAGAACGAGACCGAAACTCTGGCCCGGGTCTGTATGCGTATATAGAAACTCCCCTTCGTCAAACCGGTTGAAGTAGAAGCGCCGGATGGCCGTGGCTTGTCTTCCGGTGATCTGCTTCAAGAGCTCAAACATGGGTTCCGAAGACAAGAGTGTCTTCACACCCCAAAATACGAAGTTCCGGTTGCTGGTTGGGGTGTCTTCCAAACGCTTGAACGAATAGGAGAATTCGCCAGCTGTATAATCGGCGATTGCCATTTCGTGAGCAGCGGCTGCCCGGCTGTCCTGATAGTAATCCGCCACACCATCTCGATTTTTGATGATTGCTGACCAGAAGCGATCCTCGATCCTCTCGACGCCCTCGGCGATCCGCGGCAAGCCGGGCAGGAATTCGGATAGGTCGAAATAGACGAACCCTTCGACGTCAAACGTCTCGCGCAGCGATTCAATCTTGCTCAAAAAGCACCTCTTCACGCGTCGCGTATGTCCTTAACGACATGTGGAATCGCGTCCCCACGAGGTTGCAGTTGTCGTACTTTGTAATAAGTTTCAGGACCTGATCGGCTACAAGACCCGCCATTACCGCCAACGATGGTGAGCTTTGCCACGCGTTGACGCTGCGATTGCCGTTGGCGAACTCATTTTTCAGCCGGGCTTCCTGGAAGCTTCTAACCAGTGCGTCATCACTATAGAATCGGTCTTGAGAAATGCGCCGCAGGTCTTCGAATGAGGGGTGGCTGCCGTCATTGAGATAAATTGGACCGACCGATATATCGAGCGGGTCACCGCCAAGTTCGATCACCGGAATCTGCCGATCGCGAGCGATCTCGTGGACTATCCTCTCGACGCTGTCCTTGCGATAGTACCCCAAGCTCGCCCAAGCCAGAATTGCAACGGTAACTCCTTTCAGCAGCTCTCCCAAGCGAACACGATCCGGTAGGGCAAACTCGTAAAAGGGTTCGACGCGAACATGCGGATTATGCTTCCGAACGTTTGCGGCCGCGGCATCTACTTTTCGTGCCCCAAGATCAGTGGTGTTGTAGAGAACCTGGCGATTGAGATTGGAAAGCTCGACATCGTCCCCATCCACGATCCGCAATGTGCCGATTCCGGAACGTGCAAGGAGGAGGGAGCACCACGTTCCCCAACCCCCCATTCCCAGCACGAGCACACGGGCCTGCTTTAACCGCTCCTGATAGGCTGTCGCATTATCCACCCGATCTTCGTCGATGAGTGAGAATTGCAGCACCTGCCTGTCGTAGCGCTCGATCTCCTCTGAGCTCAACAAGCTGGAAAATCGGGAGCTCTCTTCAATAAGTCCGAAGCCAGCAAGAGCTGAGACAAAATCGTGCACGTCACCGTCCGTGACGTCGTAATGTTCTGCCTTAAGCTCCTTCAGTATCCTCGGCATTGTATGCTCGCCGTCTAGTCTCGAAAGCACAAGTGCAACCCAAGGCGGAGGAGACTGGATGATCTTTGATTTTCCGGGTATTTCACCGATGCAAATGCTCCCGTCCTCTGCTACGAGAACATGGTGGGACCGCTTTAATAAGGGTTTTGCATACTCCACGAGATGCCTCGCTCAAAAGGAAGGGCGAAGTCGCGCATTGACTTCGCCCCCGGATCTACAGCCTAGACGAGGATAATCTTGCCTTTGCTGTACGTTGCGTCTTCTTCGCTGATAGCGGAGATGCGCTTTTCAAGGTCAGAAAATACAAGCTTCTTCATACTCGTTCCTTTCTTTCGAAAACGCGCCACAATCGGCGCAACCCACCGTCGGTGACCTTTCGAGCACGTCAAGACGTGACATCGCGAGGCGCAGACAATTGTGATGGAGCCTTACTCCACCGATTGCGCTCGGCCGTTTTCGGCAGAGCACTTGCGGTCACCAGGTCGCCAGCGCCCCGCTCGAAGGAGACTCAAATATCGTGCCAGTCGGGCCGGGAGCGTGGCAGATCTTTTTTCCCGTGTCGTTCAAAGGCTTGAGTGGATGTGCTTCGAGGTGGCTCGCCGAACAAGACCGTCGCAAAGCGGACAAATCCGACGCGACGCGTCCTCCTGCTCCAATCACGACGTCCCGATCTGTTATCGGGGACAAGCCACAGTTGCGGCCGGGTGCCTGAAAACCGTTCTAGGAAGCGTGGCCGAGTGGTTTAGGCACTGGCCGCGACGCGCAAGGGACGGTGTCGGGATTCACTTGACTGGCCTATGTCGCTGTCTACGCGGTCGAGGACGTTAGTTTTGATCCGAGTACCGGGCTCAAGTTCACGATCACCAGCAGATTGTCCGATCTGCGATAGTCATCAATGGACGGCAGCGCGTCACACCTTCGACTTCCGCCACCCCGCGGCCCAAGCCTCGAACTCCGAACAGAACCAACGCTCCCCATATTGCGGGCTGATCTTTGTCTGCGAGTAAAATCTCTGACCAGGCACGTGGAATATCCGCTCGCCGGTGTCGATGCTGATATTGCCTTTGATATCGCAGGGTCCAGCAGAACCGCCAGTAAGTGAGGCAAGAAGGTCGCCCGCAGTCATGCCCCCGGCTGCACCGACGGCAAGCGCGGCGATCAGCAGGCCAGGATAGGACAGTACAGACCGTCTCTGCGGACGGCCCAGGTGTGGGCGGTAACGCATGCCCCTCTCCGCCAGATCTTCGCGTCATGAGGGTAGATGGCATCTCGCGCCGGCAAAAGCTGCCCAAATGGGTTAGTGCGTAGCGAGGCGGAAAAAACCCTCCTTAATGGAAGATGCAACCGCCAGCAGTCGCTAGAAATTCAAGTAAATATTGACGCCCGGGCGACGGTTGTAGCGGTAATCGTCGCGGTAGCCGTAACTCTGGCTGTAGTCGTAGCGTGGGAAGCACCTGCCGTAGTATCGGCATGAGCGCCAAGCGTCCCGCCTGTTCCAATAGTTGTCTCGCCAATTGCGCCGCTGTCTGACCTGCTCAACCGCGCCCATCTGCACGTGCTCGAGTTTCGAGGCGAAGATCGGCGCAGCGATTAACGGCAAAGCGAAAAACGCAGTCAAGACTGCGGCTGTGAGGGCCGATAAGAACTTACTCATGAAGGGATCCTCCTCGGTGCTAATGAGATTGCGCCGTGGAGGCTGAACCGCCGATGAATGAGTGTACGCATGACAGAAAAGTCCCCTCGCCCACGAAGAGCGAAGGGCTGGCGCCAGTGTGAACCGTCGCCGGGAGCGCGTTGATCCGGTGGTGAGCCGGCAGCCTGGCGGCTGGTGGTGGCAAGGTGCGCTCGGTGTTCTTAAAACTCGTCGCGTCGCCAGGAAGCGTAGCTAAACCAGTCACGCTCGCCGCGCGTATTGATGCAGCGCTTGCATGCCATGGCCAGATTAGATGGATGGCCCGTACCGCCATCAGCGCTGCGATGCAGGTGTTCCAGTGTAGCTGCATATGGCCGGGCAGCGTCGTAAGGAGGGATATGGCTTCCTGCCCCTGCGTGATTTGTACGAGGGGAGTGAGACGGCAGGAGTGCGTAGGTGAGCGGTTTTACTGACGAAGAGCGGGCAGCCGAGCTAAAGCGACGCGACGATGCGATTAAACGGGAAGCGGTAGCCCAAAAGGCAGCGATGCGTCGTGCTGAGCTGGCGGAGCTGGCGCGCGCGGAGACGAGTGCCTCCATTGTGGCAGCCCGATGCGTTGGTGGGAGGCCACGAACCCCGAGATACCTTTGTGCGACATCTGCTTCCGAGGAGACTGTCACGCCGCCGATCGCTCCTGCGGGTCCGCCTCTTTCGCGGGCCGCTATTTCAACTCATATACCGTCGCATCGTCCGCCCTTTCCCGTATCCCCTTAAACGACGGATGCCGCAGCTTGCCCTCGTCCGTCCAGGCGCGATACTCGACCTCAGCGACGAGCACTGGCTCGCAGAATACCGCGCTCTTCCGCTTAAGGTTCACCGCCGGCGAGTCCGTCGCAATCTCCTGCAGCACTTCGCGTAGCTTCCTCGACTCCGCCTGCGTCCATCCGGTTCCGCAGCCGCCGACATAGACGAGCTCGCCGCCTCGGCGTGCCGCCAGCAGCAATCGCCCCATGGCGCCAGACACAACCGACGGCTTGTAGCCGACCGTCGCAAAGCTGTCGCGCCGCGTGCAGGTGATCTTCAACCAGTCTGAGCGCCGGCCTGGGCGGTATGGGCGCTCACGGTGCTTGGCGATGATACCTTCGATCCCGTGGGCGCAGGCGATACGCAGGAACTCATCCCCGTCCGCCTCCACCTCTTCCGAAAGCCGGATGGCGTCGTCTCGCCCATTGAGAACCTGCTCGAGCAGCCGTCGGCGTTCGCGTTGGGGCAGCCGGCGCAGGTCGCAGCCATCGAGATAGAGAAGATCGAAGGCAAAGAAGATGATTTCATCGGGGGCATGCGAAGCAGGGCGGCGACCCAGCGCCCGTTGCAGCATGCCGAAGTCGGAGCGGCCCTGCTCGTCGAGCACGACCGCCTCCCCGTCGAGGATGGCAGACTGCACTTCGAGCTGTAGCGCTGCGGACGCGATTGAGGGAAAGCGATCCGTCCAGTCGTAGCCGCCGCGCGTGATGATGCGCACGCGATGGGGCTCGATATGTACGGCGAGCCGGTAACCATCCCATTTCACCTCAAAGGCCCAGTCCGCCCCCGTCGGAGGCTTGTCGACGAGCATCGCCAGACAAGGGTCGACCCGCGCCGGCATGTAGTCGGGCGGCGCTGCGGGCGGCTTTCTCGAGGATGCGTTGGCCATCCAGATTAACGCGCAGGGCAGCCCCGGCGTTCGGCGCGCCTAGGCGCCCCCAGCTTGGGTGGACAAGGCGATGCTATCTAGGCGATCCACCTCACTCTTCAGTTGCTGAAGTGTGGTGTATCCACAATCTGACAAAGAAATTATTTCCATGATCATCCAAGCAACCCATTGACTAAATTGAGCGACATTCTCTTCCGTAACATGCCGATGATCGCCCCGATGAACAGCTTGCGATCTCAACTCATACAACCTGCTAATAGCATTCTTCGTTTCTCTATAATGATCAACGTCTACAAATCTAAACCCACCAAATGTTAAAACGCTCGTAAGTCCAGATGAAACGCTGTGAGTTATACGTTCTCTTTCAATAGAAAAAAAAGCTTCGACGCAACTCCAGTATTTTACTATTCTCATGACTAATGCCGAGTCACGATGCGCATCGTAGAACCAGTACACAGCCCTTTCTATCGCCAATTCCACTTCGGTCTTTTCGGATTTATCCAATATTGAGAATGCGATTTCTATCATCCGCATCCCGTCCGAGTCCTGCGATAGTTCAGCATCTACCGCAAATGGCTGACCTCTAGGAAATGTGTAATGTGTAGACAGAGCTTTTTCGCTTTCGTCCCAAGACATCCACGCCGATCTTCCCAGGGCATCTTCGGCTGTCATGCCCGTGCTTATCCGGAACCCCGCGGCGCCCTGTTCGTATTTTGCGGCGGCCGCAATCGCGAGCAGACCAATGGTTAAGGCAGCATGTTCTGAGAACACACGTCGCGCCACTTTGGCAGTGCCGTATGCAGAGCCGAGGAGCCAAAGCCTGGCACCACTTGCCTCAAGCACCGAAGTAATCTCTGAAGAGCTACAAGAAACTCCGGCCAAGTCCAGCCAGCCAACGGGATCACGCAGAATCGTCATAGACCCAACTTGGTATGAACTCCCCCTTTCCAGCACTGCTCCAAACATTGGAACTAGAAACTGATGGGATCGTATATCGACGCTCAGACACGCAGAGACTGCATCTAGAACTTCATTGGCTCCCTCTGGCATCTCCCTCTGCGCCAGCCAACCCTCTACCACCTTCCTCCATGCGTCCCAGACGTCAGAGTATTGAGCCTTTCCCTCGAAATAATTATATTTATCTATCAATTCGACTGTTCTCGCGAAATTGGAAAGACCGTGATCACTCAGGTAGATGGTCTTCCGCTCTCCAATCCTCAGTTCACGCAACAACGTTTTATCATTCGGAATATCGCCGATTGAACGCGGAAAGATAAGCGATCTCGGTTTGAAGATTGCCGCCGCATGTGAAAAAAGAACTCTCAATTCTTTTGGCGTCAACTTCATCCTTGCCACCTCTTAAACCTTGGCAGAACGGGTTGCGCGACGCGGCGCGCCCGCTATCCGGCTGGGCAGATTCCAAGCCTTGCGAGGCGCATGCCCAACGTGCGACGCATCAGCCCTCTTACTAAACCAAGGTGGACACGACAATGACCGAAGAACAGCGCGAGGCCGCCGAGAACCTGCGCGAAGCGATGCGGATTTTCAACGATGCCGTCCGCAATGCAACTTATCGCGGCTTACACGTCGAGCTGCAGGTAGTCGAGATGCGCATGAGCAAGGGGCCGACGCCAGTGCCGCAGGTAAGCGCGTCGGCTCGTCTCTGAGCCTCAAATGAGGTCTCCTCTTTTCCCCTCTGCTCTCCTAGCGGTCGCCGTTTCCGCGATTTCCCTCGACCCCGCCTACTCCGCCGACACGACCACCGGCCGTGCAACCGCCATCGACGGCGACACCATTGAAATCATTCGCCTTCGCGGTGTCGACGCGCCGGAGAGCTGGCAAAACTGCGAGGACGGCGACGGCGCATCTATCGTTGCGGCAAGGAGGCAGCATTCGCACTCGAACGCTTCCTCGCCATGTCCCGCCCTGCCCACTGCGAAATCCTCGACCGGTATGACCGTTTCGTCGGCGTGTGCTTTCGTGCCCACGGCCGCGAGGTCAATCGCTGGCTCGTCGAAAGCGGCAACGCGGTGGATTGGGCAAGATACAGCAAGGGCTCATACGCTAGCGTGCAACGGGCAGCGCGCTCTAACGGCGCCGGGATTTGGCGCGGCGAGTTCGAGTTGCCTTGCCAGGCGCGCGCAGCGCGTGCAAAGCGTGATGCGTCTTGCTAGCATAGAGCGGTCGTTTGGGGTGATATGCGGCGCTTTATCTATCATTCGTCAGCGCGTATTGACAGGACTTGCATGCTCGGCTGTCTCCACCTTGGCGTGGGCGTTCGGTGCGACGTCGCATGTGCTCGGTGCAATCGCATGGTCAATCATCTTCCTTATGTACTTTGAGGTGACTCGCTGGTGGAAGGGTATGTTAGGGATTCTCGCTCGATCCAAGGACCTATTTCAACCGAGCTGGGGTAGCTTTGTTGACTGGATCTGCGGGATTTGCCGCTTGGTATTTCGGCGCTGAAGCAAACGCACTCTGGGTGATCGCGATGGCCGCAGTTGCCTCTGCTTGCCTCCACAATGGTCGAGGAGAAATCCAAGAGGCATGGCAAGAAACTGAACTGCTGCGCTTTGAGCGACTGCGCCCCGATGTTGGCGAGAGCGATGCGGCTTGGCTCCAGGGGGTTAAATCAGAGTGGCCGGAAACATCTGAGAATGAGATACGGACGTTCATGCTACGGCGTGCCGCCATGAAGCGTCGTGGCTAGGGCCAAGTCGGATTAAAAAAGATCGGATGATTGGGGCTCCGGCGGCCTCCCTGCATGGGAGTAGCGGGAGATCGGTCTTCCGGGCAGGCTCCAATGGTTCAACCGATTAGGAGGTCTGCCATGGAATTGTTTGTCGGTCTTGATGTGTCTATTCGCACCACCAGCGTCTGCGTGATGGAGGCGAGCGGTAAGCTCATCCGGGAGAGCAAGGTTGAAAGCGAGCCGGATGCGATTGGCGCCCTGCTTCATGCGATCGGCGGACCGTATAAGCGGGTCGGCCTGGAGGCCGGACCGCTGTCGCAGTGGCTCTACAGCGGCTTGGCTGCCGCAGGCTATCCGGTGATCTGCGTCGAGACGCGGCACATGAAGGCCGCGCTCTCGGCGCAGATCAACAAGACCGATCGCAACGATGCCCGCGGGATCGCGCAGATGATGCGCGTCGGGCTTTTCAAGCCTGTGCACGTCAAAACCGTCCGGAGCCAAGAGATCCGGATGCTGCTCACCGCGCGCAAATTCGTTCAGACCAAGATCCTCGATGCGGAGAACAACCTGCGCGGCCTGCTGCGCAACTTTGGCCTCAAGGTTGGCGCCGTGACCCGGCTGCAGTTCGAGCGGCGCATCATCGAGTTGCTCGAACAATCCCCGCATCTGCGCTTGGTGATCGACCCTCTCCTGGAAGTCCGCCGCGTGCTGAGAAAGCAGTTTCAGCACCTGCAAAAGGCGATGGAACGGCTGGCCGAGAGTGACGACACCTGCAAGCTGCTGATGACGGCGCCCGGCGTCGGCCCGCTGGTCGCCCTGAGCTTCCGGGCCGGAGTCGACGAGCCAGCGCGTTTCGGCCGATCACGATCCGTCCCGGCTCACTTCGGATTGACGCCCTCGCGCTATCAATCTGGTGAGATCGATCGGGACCGGGGCATTTCGAAGTGCGGTGATGCCGGTATACGATGGGCGCTGGTCGAAGCCGCCGGGATCCTGCTGCGAATCTCGAAGCGGAGCTCGCCGTTGAAGGCGTGGGGCCTCTCCGTCGCTCGTCGGCGGGATATGGCGAAGGCTACCGTGGCGGTGGCTCGACGCCTGGCAATCATCCTGCATCGGATGTGGGTCGACAACACACCCTATCGCTGGGAGGCCAAGGCCGCCTGAGAGAGCGAGTTAAGGGTTCCGCGTCGCCGCGCGGATAGAGGTCCCGTTCAGGGACGAGTGGGCGGGCAATCTCGAGGCGGGGCTGGACGTCAGCTCAGGCTGACAGTTTCGGAAAAAAGATTGAGATGCCCCTCCATCCGACCCGATCATGAAGCGGTTGCGCGCCGACTTCGCAGAGAAGCCAGACTCCTGACGGGCACCCATCATCTTCCGGCGTGCCAAAACCGTTGTTCGCCAACAATCAAGACAACGACCGACGCCGCGCCTTGTAGGCGCGGAGAGGATGTCCTTTGCTTGACAGACCCAGCCCAAAAAGAGAAGCCCGCCGAAACGGCGGGCTTTTGATTCGTTTTCGGCGGGTGCTAAAGTCCGCATCTCTTGGTCTTTCGACTACTAACCACACAAGGTGTGGCGCGTGGGGAAGCCGTTCCCACCTCGAAAACTATGCTCCTTATATGGGTCATGTGGTGCGTTATGTCAACTGCACTAACACTGCACACACGGTTGTATGGTGCCACTGTACACGCCGCTTTCTACCTTGCCCTCGTCGTCCGCTTCTGCGCCTAACCCGACGAGCGGAATTGCCGTCCGCGACTTACTGAAATCGGTGTCCGGGACTTACTGAAACACGCAAATGGTCATGCAGCAGCCACTCTTGCGGCTTCCAATGCCAGGCGCCAACTCGATCGCCCCCAAACTCCGCGGAGACGCCGACCAACGCAAAGGTCATTCACACCCGACAGATCGAGGCCAAGGTAGATGCGCTCGCCAGGCTCGAGATGACGATGCCGAGCGGCTCCATGCGGGCGCCCTGCGGGGAGTTCAGAACTTTGTAGAGCTCCTGGCCGCGTGCCTGCGCCAACTCGTCACACCGCAGGTGCTGAGAAAAGGCCCTGACCAGAACGGAACGAGGTCGCCGCGATGCGTGCAACAAGGTGATGAACTTCAGTGGCCGGCTCGACAATCTCGAGCTCCAAGCACCACTGACAAAGAGGTCGGCAGGCAAGCTGTTGCTCACGCAACCCGCGCCAGCGGGCGGTTCGGTAGAGGCGTCGGTATTCCTCCGCCCCTTCGCTGCGAATGTCATTCAGCATGAGGCCTACGATGCATCATGAATAGCTGAAATAAGTACGAACGGAATCGATACAGCGTGGGAACAGAAGATGCTTCTCTAACCCGCCAGGATTAGCGATGCGCATCCGTGCGCGGGGGAACTCGGCCGATACAAACTCTAGGCTTGGGAACCTGCGATTCCCCTCTGCGTTGTCCTCCGATCAACGAGGAGGACCTCTGATGGCAGACGACAAAACGAAAACCGCCGCAGATCGCCGCCTGGTCTCAGGCACCCAAGAATACGAAGTTGCATACTTCGCGAAAAAGCACGGCATCAATGCCGCGGATGCGCGACGGATCATCAAACAGCATGGCGGCGATCGGGACGCTGCGGACAAGGCGGCCAACAGACTGAAGGGCTAACGTTCGTGTATGATGCGAAGGAAACTTAGGGCTTCAAATGGCCATGGTCCTCAATCAGGCGCTCGCGGATCTAATCAGCGAACATATCAGGCAACCATGTGACCGAACTCAGGGCCATGCTCTCGACCGTTAACGAGATCACCATGCATGCAGAGTTCACTGTCGGCCGGGACTTCATAATCTACGGAACGGCGAAGGATCACAGCGGAAAATGGGCTATGACGCCGTTCGCTCATATCGTGCAGTTGAACGTCTAAGCAACAAGCGGCCGCTCAATCCCGCCATGCAGGAGAGCGGCCGCACGATCGCCCGTCGCCACGGGAGGGTGGGCGTCAGGCAATAAGTAATACTTAAGGCATTAAGTAATACTTACGTTTATTCTTGCGTCATTATACCTTAGTATAATAGTGTGGCGCCATCGCTTTGGGAGGAGCAAGGATGGTTGTACGCGTCGAAGCCGATAAACTTTCCACGCATGCTGTTACTAAGGTGTGGAATATTCACGATTTTTGCCGCCGGCAACGCTTGTGCCAGGAGGAAGAACGGCGGCTAACCCTCATCTTTGGCGATTTCGCCACGGCTTCTGAATTGCTTTACAATGCGAAGCGCTCTCCGAGGTGGAGATATTAGGGTTGAGGCAGTCCCGGCGACCTCGCGAATTTAAACGTCCGCGGTTCGGCAGCGCTCCAAAGAGAAAAGGCCGCTCGATGGCGGCCTCTGGGAAAATCACCCACTCAAAAATATACGATTTGAGAAGGTGCCCGACCGGACATCACGCGGCGATTTTCTCTGCAATCGGCGTAATTTCCGCCCTCGCCGTCTCGTCAAGGCTGATAAGTCCACGCTTCTCCGCATATGCTGGTGCCTGCCCCTTGATGGCTGCAAACGGAGGTGCGGTGGAGCCGTGATCCTCAAGCGTTGGACTTCTCACGGGTGCGGGGCGCGCTCCGCCGCCTCCGCCATTTCTGCCGTCGTCTCCAGGCCGCCCGTCGTCGCCGAGGGCTTCCCGTGGCCTGCCGGCCGTCGATGCGCGTGATGAGTATCTGCAGCAGCTCGTGCTCGGTGATGCCGTTGTCCGGCGGCAGGTAAGCTTTGACCTGAACCTAAAAAGCGGTAGGTCACTTGCGCAAACCGCAACTTCGCAGAAGCCCCGCTGAAGTCAATATCCGATTGTAGACAGAGATCGGTCCTTGGATTGAGCGTCGCGTCATGGATCCTTTGCGTCACCGTAATTCCGAGGCGATGGGCGAAATGGTGGCTAGAGCAGTCCACGTGAGGGCCGGAAACCATATGCTGTCGCGCTCCTGCGAATTGAGAACAGCCTGTAAGCTAAGTCGATGTTGGGGCCCGGCCCCCACTTCACAATCACCGATCTGAGATCATTCGCAGCCACTATTCGCTCAAGAAGGTCATCGCGGGCATTGATGCCGAACCCTAAAAGGATTTTGCCTCCTTCTGCAAGGAATGCTTGGGCCTCCGACAGAAATCTCTCAAGCTGGCCGTAGCCGGGATCAAACGCTCCACGCTCAATGTCATCGCTAAATTCGAATTTTGCTGGAACGAGATTCCAGGGGTAGTTCCAAAAAATGATGTCGAACTTCTTTCCAGGAGGAATATTACTGAAGATATCACTTCCGATTACGTCGACATTTTCAATACCGTTTCTTGCGGCGTTTTCCAACGTGTTCGCGACAGCCCGCGGATTGATATCGCAGGCTAGCAACGACAGCGCTCCGGTCTTTGCCAAAAGGAGACCCGGGAGACCGAAACCGCAGCCGATCTCCAAGATCCGCTTTCGCGCAAATGGAGGGAAGTTCTCGCTAAACCAACGCCAACTTTGGAAATCTTCGGGAGGAAAAACGCCTTCTCGCACGATCAGATCGAGCCCGAACTCCCGTATCTGCCGCGGAAAAGTTCTCTGTTGACTAGTCCTGAGTGTTGCCCGGATTTTATCGACTTCGCTCAAATGTGCCCTCCGAGATGGGGACGCGCTAGCGCTGCTAGCCGCTCAACTGTTTTATGCCCAAGTGGCAGCTTTCTCAGGCCTTGAGGCAAATATGCGGGTTAATCCAGCCGAACGTTTGCGGCATGTCGCCTTCCACAGACAAGCCGGCGTTGAATGCTGCCCGGCGCGACAAGTGCAGCTATTTGGCCCCGTCGAGAGTCGCTGGAATACCAACGGCCCCGACGGGGCGAACCACCTTTCTCGGCTAGCCGAAGCTGCGGAACGCGGCTTCAGGCGGGACTAGAAGTCCATTCCGCCACCGGGCGGCATTGCCGGCGGAGCTTCCTTCTTTGGCTTCTCGGCAATCATCGCTTCGGTGGTGACGAGCAGGCCGGCAATCGAGGCCGCATCCTGTAGCGCGGTGCGGACGACCTTGGCAGGATCGATCACGCCCATCGAGAAGAGATCGCCGAATTCCCCCGTCTGGGCATTCCAGCCATGGGAGAATTCCGCCTTCTCGCGCAGCTTGCCGACGATGATCGAGCCTTCCGCACCAGCGTTTTCCGCGATCTGCCGCGCCGGAGCTTCGATGGCGCGGCGAACGATCTCGACGCCGACCCTCTGGTCGTCATTGACGGTCTGCACGCCATCGAGAGCCTTGACTGCACGCAGAAGCGCCACGCCGCCACCTGGCAGGATGCCTTCCTCGACTGCCGCTCGCGTTGCATGCAGCGCATCGTCGACGCGGTCCTTGCGTTCCTTTACTTCGACTTCCGTCGAGCCGCCGACGCGGATGACCGCGACGCCGCCGGCGAGCTTGGCAAGGCGCTCCTGCAGCTTCTCGCGATCGTAGTCTGACGTCGTCTCTTCAATCTGCGCCTTGATCTGCGCGACGCGGCCGTCGATGTCGGCTTTGGTGCCGGCGCCATCGATGATCGTCGTGTTCTCCTTCTCGATCGAGACCTTCTTGGCGCGGCCGAGCATGTCGAGCGTGACGTTCTCCAGCTTGATCCCCAGGTCTTCGGAGATCACGGTGCCTGCCGTCAGGATTGCAATATCCTCGAGCATGGCCTTGCGCCGGTCGCCGAAGCCAGGGGCCTTGACCGCCGCAACCTTTAGTCCGCCGCGCAGCTTGTTGACGACGAGGGTGGCAAGCGCCTCGCCTTCGACATCCTCGGCAATGATGAGGAGCGGCTTGCCCGATTGTACGGCAGCTTCGAGAACAGGCAGCATCGCCTGCAGGTTGGAGAGCTTCTTTTCGTGGATCAAGATGTAGGGTTCCTCGAACTCTACCCGCATCTTATCTTGGTTTGTTATGAAATAGGGTGAGATATAACCCCGGTCGAACTGCATTCCCTCGACCACCTCAAGTTCCGTCTCCGCGGTCTTGGCTTCCTCGACCGTGATCACGCCGTCATTGCCGACCTTCTCCATTGCTTCGGCGAGGTAACGGCCGATCTCCGCATCACCGTTTGCCGAGATGGTGCCGACCTGGGCGATTTCCTCATTGTTCGAAACTTCTCGCGCTTTGTTTTTCAGCTCGGCAACGAGCGTATCGACGGCGAGGTCGATGCCTCGTTTCAAGTCCATCGGGTTCATGCCGGAGGCAACGGCCTTTGCGCCCTCCCTGACGATCGCCTGCGCGAGCACCGTCGCTGTCGTGGTGCCATCTCCGGCGATGTCGCTCGTCTTCGAGGCCACCTCACGCAGCATCTGCGCGCCCATGTTCTCGAACTTGTCTTCAAGCTCGATTTCCTTGGCCACCGTAACGCCATCCTTGGTGATGCGCGGTGCGCCGAACGATTTATCGATGACGACATTGCGGCCTTTTGGCCCCAGCGTCACCTTCACTGCGTTCGCAAGCGTATCGACGCCGCGCAACATGCGATCTCGGGCATCGGAATGGAATTTTACGTCTTTTACACCCATGATTTGCTCCTTCGCTGAATTCTGGTCAGTGGCAGCTCTCAGGCGGCCTTTTTATCCGCGCCCAAATCTTCGATGATGCCGAGCACGTCGGCTTCCTTGAGGATCAGCAGGTCCTCGCCGTCGATCTTGATCTCCGTGCCCGACCATTTGCCGAAGAGCACGCGATCTCCGACCTTGACGTCCAGTTCGACGAGTTGACCTTGCTCATTGCGAGCACCCGGGCCGACGGCGATCACCTCGCCTTCCTGCGGTTTCTCCTTGGCTGTATCGGGGATGATGATGCCGGCTTTGGTTTTCTCTTCGGACGAGACGCGGCGGACAAGAATGCGATCGTGGAGCGGTTGGAACTTCATGCCTTCCTCCTGGATAAAATCAATCGGTGATGCTCTCCGCCAGATGAATGCACTGCGGACGGGCAAGGCCGCTCCGGCTACTGGCAGCGGTTGATTCTGGTTCAGTTGAAAGCTGAATTCAAGAGTTTTTAGCACTCGTTGGTCGAGAGTGCTAAAGTGCCGCAGCAAACCGATGGAGCTTTGGCTCACACCGACCTCGAAAGGCCAACGAGCTCTGGCTCGGTTGAGACGGCGGCTTAACCAAGTGGGCTGGCCCCGCGCTTGGGTAGAAGACCGACTTGCGGCGAGGAAGCGATATCGAGGGGATTTTCAAAGAGAGCGGCAACACCGCCTTTATGGAAAGCTGGCGATTAGGAGGCGCACTTGTCGGGAGCAGCGCCTCATCGCGCGGCGGGTGTTATTGAACAACGCGATTAAAGCCGGGATCCTCCAGAGGTTCCTGGGCACGCGGCGAGACCATACGAGACGCCTCCTCTACGAGCATCTCGCGCAGCCAACGACTTGCCGGATCACTGTCGTGAAGGGCGGGCCACTGGATCGCTTCGATAAACGGGGGAAGTGGCAGCGGAAGCTCGACGATCTGCAGGGGTATTGTTTTTGAGAAATGCTGCGCCAGCCGTAGAGGAATGGTTCCTATACGCTCGGTGCCCAACAGCATTGGCGGGATCATGCTGAAGCCCTGTACTGCGACCTCGATACGTTTCTTGAAACCATGCTCGAGCAAATACCATTCCTCGAACGAGGGCTTCCGCGTATTTCCGAACTTCACCGCAACGTGGCCCATCGACATGTATCTCTCGAATGTAAGCGGCTCCGACAGCTGCTCGTTCGTTCGGCAGCCGACGCACACAAATATATCCTCGAACAGCGCAGCGTGAGGATGCAACGACATGCGCGCTTCCGGCATAATCAGAAAATCGATTTCGCCTCGCCGCAGAAGCTCCTCGAAGTCGTCGGCAATCGGCAGACAATCGAAGCTGACGCCAGGAGCTTCCCGCGCCGCACGCTCCACGATCTTTTCGAAAAACACGAGCGTGACGTAATCGGAGAGCACGATTTTAAAGCGGCGATCCGAGTGGGCTGGTTTGAACGCCTCCCAGGAAACAATGGAGTGCTGGATCTGCAGCAGAGCCTCGCGCACCGCCGGGGCGAGCCCTTCCGCCCGCGGCGTCGGGATAAATTCGCGCCCCGCCATTGTGAACAGCTCATCACGAAAATAGCTGCGCAACCGGGCAACGGCCGCGCTCATTGCCGACTGGCTGAGATTGATGCGACGCGCCGCCGCCGTAAGGTTACGCTCGCTCATCAAAGCGTCGAGCGCGACGAGGAGATTTAGATCAAGGCCCTTGAACCGCATGCGTCATCTATCCAAAACGTGGATGGTTGCCACCCCGAAACCGCCAGCATTCTTAATTAGTAATACAAATTGTTCGAAATCAAGGCGGACGCCGCCACATTTATGCAGGATCGCCCGAGGCGGTCGGTAACCCTTTGAATGGCCGCTGCCATTCAGCCGCGGGGCAACCACCGGGAGACAGCACGTTGGCTGGAAGTTGCTTGAAACTGCGCCAGCTCTGACCTTATCGCCCATCATGTTGAGCGGAGCCGGACCCGACCTTCGCCGAGCGGTGGCGCGTGGCCGAGCTGATCGCCGGGATGATCCTGTCTCCCCAAAGTTCAATTTGCCTCAGCGTCGTCTTCTGGTCGAACTCGCCCAATTGGGTCTGAATGGCAATTTGCGTCGGCTTCAGCACGCCAATTTCTTCAAGCAGGCGGTCGATCACCCGATTCACATTGCCGATCGGCAGGTTCTCGCGCATGCTCTCGAACGACAGGTCCTGTTTCGTCGGGACTTCCTCAAGCATATAACCGTCCTCGCTCTGCTGCCGGCGCTGTTGCAACGCTTCAGATAGCCGCCGCTGAAAGCGGGCGTTGTCGAGATAGCTGTTGATCTCCGCCTCGTGGTCGCTGGCATAGCAGCAGCGCAGCAGTGATATCTTGGCTTTCGTGACATTTTTTCTCTCGCAGATCGCTGCCTTCTCGATGCTTTCGCGCAGCGTGCGCAAAGCGTCCAAGCCGTTGTGAAATGCCGTGACGAACAGATTGTGGCCCTCACGATAGGCCCGCCTCATACTGCGCGCGGATCCGGCCGCGATCCAGATCGGCGGGATCGGCTTCTGGACGGTCCGCAATGAAATCGCCGTCGGAGGTATCTTCTGATACTGGCCGTCGTGTTCGAAAACCTTCTGGCTGAGCCCCTTGAGAAGGATATCCAGGTACTCGGAAAAGACGGCAGGCGCCTCGTCGAGATCGACACCGAAGCGCTCGAACTCGAACTGCTGGTATCCGGAGCCGACCCCAAGCTCAAGGCGACCATCCGACACGATGTCGGCGAACCCGATCTCGGCAAGCAGGCGCTGCGGCTGATAGAGCGGCAGTACGCAGACGGCGGTACCGAGACGAATCGTGCTCGTCAGGCCGGCACAATGCGCCACCATCATCAATGGAGAGGGAACGAGACTGTAATTATTGAAGTGGTGCTCGGCAAACCACGCCGTGTTGAAGCCGGCCTGCTCCGAAAGCACTACCTGTTCGATTGAGTTGCGGATGACCGTGTCGGGGGATTGATGATAGCCCCGTTGGGCGGCAAGCAGAAATGTCGCGAATTCCATAGCAAATCCTTCGGTACGGGAGGGTTCTCGATCCGGCTGATCGACGGCGTCGCGACTTGATGTTCATGGAGGACGTTTGCGAACTCGACGGTCGACGATTCGCTCGCCATTCGAAGGTCGTGCCACGAAAGCTGGCATCATTGCAGCGTGCCGTCGCTCGCCCACTAAGGCATGATCGACAACCATTTGGCGGCCGCCACCGGGTATTCTTCGTTGACTCCACTTTCAAATCCAGCTTCATGAAAGGACGTGCAGCCGCCGTCCACGCATAAGGTCGACCCGTTGACGTATGAGGCTTCAGGCGAAGCCAGGAAGAACGCTGCTTCGGCGACGTCTTCAGGTTCTCCCGTCTTGATCGGGATGCGCCGGCTCACCGCTTCCGGGGCGACGCCGCCGACCTCTGCCAACCCGGAGCCTCCGGAAGCGCGTATGTAGCCGGGAGCGATGGTGGCCGTCCGAATACCGACTGGCCCTAGTTCGGCCGCCAGACATCGTGTCAGGATCTCGATCCCTGCCATGGAGGCTTCATAGGCGTGACGCTGTGGGAGGGGCAGAAAGTTGACCATCGATCCAACGTTGAGGATTACGCTTCCGGGGCGCATCATCTTGATCGCCTCACGCGCGCAGGTGAACACGCCTGTGAGATTGACATCCAGGACACGCTGGACCTGTTCTGTTGGTTTTTGGCTCACCGCAACAGAAGGCTCGTTCGCAGCGCTACCGTTAATGAGTACGTCTAGCTTGCCAAAGCGCCCTCGTACCTCGTCGAAAAGCGCCACCACGTCGCTCTCGACGGCAGGGTCCACAGGTTTCGCCATGTGCTTGCCACCGAGAGCGCCCGCAAGCTTTGCCGCCGCAGCGCCGTCTCTATCGGCAATTACGAGGGTATCACCGTTTGCGGCAAAGCTTCGAACAATGGCCGCGCCTATACCGTTCGCTCCGCTCGTGACAAGCACGATTCGCTCCCCGCTGTAATCGGCTGGACGGGAGAGTTCGGCTTCTGGTGTTCCATACACCGGTGGGTGCGCGTCGCCCGGCTGGTTGAAAGACATCCAACCACCATCAACCGTCAGAACCGACCCGTTGACGTGGGCCGCCTGTGGGCTAGCCAGAAAACGCACAACCCCGGCGATCTCGTCCGGACGCGCCATGCGCCCCATCGGTACGCGTCGGCGAATAGCAGCGAGATCCGCCTTGCCGGCACGTTCCAGTTGGCTCACCATCGGCGTCCGCACATAGCCGGGCGCTACTGCCGTCACGCGGATGCCGCGCGGCGCCAACTCGCATGCCAATGTTTTCGTGATCGAGATCAGGCCTGCCTTCGAGGCGGCGTAGGGGCGTTACGCCGGGGATTGCCGAGCACGCCCGCCAGAGAGGCGACGTTGATGATGACACCGCCCGGATGCATACGCCGTGCGGCTTCTCCGGCCATGGCAAAGGGACCGATCAGGTTTACTCCCAAGGCACGTCGGAAAACGTCGACACCGGTGTCAATGGTCTCAGCCATCGACGGCCCGACACCCGCGTTATTGATGAGCACGCCGATCTGCGCGAACCGTGCCTCGACGCGATCATAAAGCGCAAGAGTATCATCCTCTCGCGAGACATCGAACTCAAGGCCGAGATGTCCGGCGCCGAGACCGCGGACCAATTCGAGCACGCCGCTGCCCGGGAGGTCTACAGCGACGACCGTGTCTCCATGCTCTGCAAAAGCATCGACCAAGGCACGGCCAA
Source organism: Sinorhizobium fredii (assembly GCF_002944405.1). Lineage (NCBI taxonomy): Bacteria > Pseudomonadati > Pseudomonadota > Alphaproteobacteria > Hyphomicrobiales > Rhizobiaceae > Ensifer > Ensifer fredii. The sequence continues at coordinate 389,849 of NZ_CP024309.1, forward strand.
TTCCGCCTGCAGCACCTGTAATGATGATGACGCGTTCTGCTTGCTTCATGAAGATAATTTCTCCTGACCAGCGTTAGCGTTTGGAGGCGAAGGGGCCCGTCGCGTACGGCGGCAAGTTATGGTGACGCAGTCTAGGCCCCGACAGATGTGGTGCATTCCAACGAACCGCCTCATTTTCGTACTCGTGAAGGAATGCGGCGTTTGCCAAGCGCGTAGATCGGGTCATCCGGATGCGATGTTCCGATCGGCTGCCTGAGACCGAACCGCTCAATCTCTGACATCGCCTGAGGTGTCTGCTCCTCGAGCCAATCGTAGACCACCGTGCGCTCGGCAATTCTCCACTCCCCTTCCCGCTTCTGAAAAAGGTCGCAATAGCGACCACATAGGAGAACCTGGCGTATTGTCCTGCCGCCGTCCGGCCCGCGTTGGAGCGCAGTGAAGTAGCTTTCGACGGCGGCTTCAGTCGGGCTGATAAACTCGATTAGAATGTTCGTGATCTGATGGATGTTGCGCGGTTCGGTCTTGAAGACACCCAGCGCGAACTCAATGAAGCCCTCAGCCGAACCGGCATACGCCCCGTGATTGTCATGCGCGTCGGGCCAGTAGGAGCTGCGCAGCGCCGCCTCGTCCGCCCGGTCTATCCCGCGGCAGTACCGATAGAGACAGTCGCGGATCGCTTCGCGGTCGTGTAATTCGACAATTTTCTTGTGGTCCATGGCCTTGTCGCAAGTCTTGAGTTGGAAGAGGCGTGTCCGCGCATCCCGTTATGCAGGTGCAGTTTTCGGTGTTATTCGCCGGTCAGCAGCCGCACGGCGCGCCTGCCTGCCCGCTTGCGCGTCGACTGAAACAGCTCAGTGCCTTAGATTTTCGCGGAGCTTGGACAAACCCGTTTCTTGGGCAGAGGCAATCCTGGTCTCCGCGGCTGCCTTCTATTTGACCCCTCCACGGGCTTGATTGAACAATAGCCGGGTGAGCAAGGCATCGGCTGTGGCATCGATTTCCAGCGCACGCTCGGGGCAGGATCGAGCGCCTCGAGAGGCGAGGAGTTCGTCCCTCTCCGCTACCTCGATGTCTCCAGGTAGGATGTAGCCTTCGTCATCCAGATTGAAGATGCCCGGCGCCTGCGCCCAGCAGCGAGCGTGCCCTTGGCATTTGTTTTTGTGGACGATGATGCGCATGCGCTACTCCATGTCTTTGACCGCGCCTATGGTCAGGACCACTCTAGAATCAGATTCTCGATTCCGAACACATGACCGCCAAAGGTGATGGGTGCCGTACCTTCCTTGATACGGAAGTCGGGAATGCGGGACAGCCATTCCTCCAGACCGATGACGATCTCCCTCCGGGCAAGGTGCGAACCAAGACAACGATGGGGGCCATGGGCAAAGGCGGTGTGGCGGTTGTCTTCCCGTGCCAGATCGATCGTATTGGGACATTCGAATTCCTCCGGATCGCGATTGGCAATCATCGTGGCGCAGGAAATGTAGTCGCCCTTGCGGATGGGCGCGCCATCGAAATCGATGTCTTTCGTTGCCACGCGGATCATCTGTACGGTCGAATAGGCGCGCAGCAATTCTTCGGAGGCAAGTCCGATCCGATCCGGTTCGCTGCGCAGCAATTGCTGATCTTTAAGATTGCGGGCGAGATGGGCTAGGTCAAATCCTATCGCCGTTGCTACCGTGTCGAGTCCCGCGACGAACAGAAGGACCCCGATGCCACGGACCTCCTCATCGGTCAGCGGGCGACCGTTGACCTGCGCCCCAACTGCGAAGCTCATGAAATCGCCGGCCGGTTCCTTGCGGCGCATGGCTGCAAGTTCGTCGATAAACCCCAAGATCGCCAGGGCCGCCGCCGTTCGTTTGACATTCTCTCCGTGAAGCAGATCCCTTCCCCAGCCGACAAACGTGTCCAGCTCCTTATCCGATAGACCAAGAAAGCCAAGGAAGATACTGACAGCAAAGGGGAACGCGAAATTCTTCATAACGTCACAGCTTGTGCTCGGCGCCAAGATCCTGTCGATCAGCGTAATCGCGCGCTCTCGGATGACCGGCTCCAGAACCATGACCCGCTTGGGCGAAAACAGCGGGTTAAGCAGCGAGCGAAAGACGCCGTGCGCAGGTGGGTCGAGTTCCAGTGGTATCATCGGCCAGTTTTCGCCAAGCGCGGAGGCAAAGATGCTGCGATGGCTGGAAAATGTCGCGGTGTCCTGCAGCACTCGGCGCTGGTCCTTGGCGCGCGTGATGACCCAGGTTCCCCGGCCATCCCGCGTGTTGTTGGGAGAGTAAAAGATCGGCGGCGCGTCATGGACACAAGCGACAGCTGCGTGAGGATCCCCGTTGGGCATGCGTTGCATGCCAGGGGACGTGAACAGACTAAAGTCCCTCACCATTTCGGGCGGGACATGATCTGGAACCGGCTTGCAGGCCACGTGGTGTCTCCTCAAGGTCATGCACTCATGCACTCGACTTTTCGCCCGGCGATCATCGATGTTGATTACTGGGGCGGCCCCGTCTTATCCCCCATCTGCTGAACGCTCCCCCGACCCACGCACCAGCGCGGATGAGATCGGTCGCAAATCTCAGCAGCAGAGCATCCGGGCCCCTGGTCCAGGAAGACTGAGCTTACGCGCGCTGAAGTTCAGATGTTGATCAATCACCCGTGAGCTCCTTGAGGTACTGCGGCCATCCGCCCTGCCAAAGCATCGATGCAAGTTCCATGCCGTTGCCGCCGCACGACTTATCCACACCAGCTGCATGCCTTGGACAACTATTTTGGTCCGGTTTCCGACATAGTTGTTCTGCTTCGGACACAAGGAGCCTTGCGGGTAGACACGCGAGAGAGAACGTTGCGAACGCCGCAATCCAATCGGAAGTATGAACCGGCCTAAGCGGGATGAAATGGCCTGCCATCACATACTTGAGCACGATTACCTCCACGCGAGAGGCCTGTGCCTGCTGAACCGCCCGAGGTTTCTGGAGCACCGGAAGCTAGGGTTCTCCGGTGACTTTCCTGGGGGAAAGAAAGGGAAAACTCTAACCGAAATCGGTCTAGCTTGAGGCCATTTCAGTTCTAAGTTTTGGCGAAGCGCACGTGGCGGTTACATCCGCTATGTCAATGCGTTCTATCCAAACAATCAATTACTCTAATTAGCCGACAAGGCATATGAATGAGTTTAGCGACGCGTCGTCGGGCTGTTTGATAAGGTGGATCGCAATGGAAAACACAATTCGAGGCGGCCAGGGTAGCAACAGTCTCTTTGGCAGCAATGGGGATGATATGATCCTCGATCCGACGGGAGATGATTGGATCGATGGTGGTACCGGCAGCGACTCTATCTCGGCCGGCGAGGGCAATGACCGGGTCTTCGGTGGCGTGGGCAATGACCACGTCTTTGGCGAGGAGGGCAACGACTATCTCTACGGCGACCTTGGCCGCGGCAAACCGCGCATCCTCGCTGCGACCATCCTCAATGCGGACAACGACAAGCTCTATGGCGGCCCCGGCGACGACGTCCTCTTCGCGGGCGACGGTAGAGACTCTCTGACCGGGGGTGCCGGCCAGGACACCTTTGTATTCCAGTTCCACAACCCGGCCCCTGGAATTGATAAAAACTACGGGCCAAACGCTGACCACACCACCATTGTGGATTTTGACCCAGCGCAGGATACTTTCACCTTCGATGCAGTAGGTCTTGGCAGCGATGGTATTGAAGCGAATTTCGTGAACCACGCGACGCGTGGCAATCAGGTGGACACTTTCTACAGCGGCCCCGCCGATGGAGCGAACGGCGAGCACGTCGTAGTGATCACTGATCACAGTTTCGCCGATGGCTCGGCGGCAGCCAGGGAAATTTCCGGCGAGGCTGCAGGCGATATAATAGCCTTTTTCAATTATAAGACCATGACGGCGGACCTGGGTTATGTTACCTCCGAGAACCAAGTGGACGACTTCGCGCACCTTGGCAACGTGCAAAGTTTGCTCCACTTGGCTGGCCTGGGCCTGACCGCGTCGGATTTCATGTTCTTCTGATGCGGGACCGACTTTGGCGCACATGGATTGGTGATCTGTATAGTTGCAGCTCGCCCTTCATTGGGAAAAGCACTTTGAAAAAGGCGTCGCTCCAGACGCCGAGTCCGACAATCCTGCCGTTCTCGGAAAGCTCTATCAACGCCAGTGCGTCCGCGGCGCCCTTGCACCGTTAATCCGCGATTGCGAGCAGCTACTCATGGGCAAAAGCACCCCGAGTTGCTCCAGTCTGCTATGAGGCACATCGCGGCCATCTTCAACATAGGTGGCCTTAAGCGCGGCACTAACGCTCAGAAGCTGGGAGGTATAGTGATAGGTCGACCCATCGAAGCTCAGCGCTCACAGGACCGCGGGATTGAGATCCCCAATCCCGGCAGATGCGCCTTCGCAACGTCGCGCGCTTGCGCGTTGGCATGGCATGGTCCTCACGATCAAACCGCTGCAATGCGTGATTATCTACCCTCAGTCCAATGGCATGGCCCTTGTTCTTCTTTGGCAAGATCCCATCAAAGCACTAGAGCTACTAACAAAAACACTGCTCCGGGCAGTTCGTTCGAGAAGATGGAGGATTAGCCATCACGAAGGGTGCACTCGACGGCTGTCTGTCGGGAATGCCTTTTGTTCCAGGTCAATTGAGAGATCCAGAAAGTGGCCGAGTCAAACTCGACAAACCTGCAGGAATTGCGCGCTGCCATCCCCGGCGGCAGGGTACTGGAAATAACGACCACCACAGGCTGCGTCGTCGGATGTTCTTATTGTCCGCAGGAAAAGTTCGTCAACCGGCAAAGAGCAGTATCCCGTGTGAAGCATCTTTGTCTTGACGATTTCAAGCGATGCCTGGCGCGCGTACCGACAGCTGTAGACGTTAGTTTTGCCGGCTACTCCGAGCCCTGGCTCAATCCGGATTGCACCGAAATGGTCGAGCATGCTCACATGTCCGGCCATGGCATCCGGATTTTCACGACACTTGTAGGAATGAACAGGCGCGATCTACGACGCTTGCAGGCGCTGCGCTTCAGGGTATTTGTGGTCCATGTTTTCGATGACGGCGCGTACATGAATAGCCGCCTTGTCCGTGGAAAATATCTGGACTTGATCCGTGAACTGGTCGACTCAGATATTCCCTCAATTCGATTTCTAGTGTTGGGTGAAGTCCATCCCGATATCGCCGGGATAGTTCCTGCGGGAGCGCTAGTTCGGACGCGACCGCTGAGTAGCAGAGGTGGAAGCGTCGATTCTAGGATCGTCGAAACTCGACCGCGCGTGGTCGGAGCACTGACATGTGCTGAGGAACGACAGTATCGGAATGTTCTTCTCCCAAATGGCGACGTTGCTCTCTGCTGCATGGATTTCGAGCGGCGCCATGTCTTGGGCAATCTCCTGCGCGACGAATATCAAGAGCTCTTCGAAGGGCCAGTTTTTAGGGAAATCGCCGATCGCATGAACGGCAAGGATGGTTTTTTGCTTTGCAGGGTATGTGAATTTGCCGAAGCAAAAAAGTAGATTGCTGATTTCTATGCCGGCGGAGCGCCGTGAAGTTGATGACCGCTGCGCCTTGAGGGCGTAGCAGCTGCACGTACGCGAGCAAATCCCTCCAAACTACTCAATGGCAAGCAATCTCCTGCTGTCATATTTCGTTTGTTTCGAACGTTCACGCTAAACGCTACAAAAGCTCGGGTCGAGCCCCAGAAGCGCCAAATGATCTCCTCGACGTCACCTGAGCGCTAGCATCGGCGAAATCTTCCAAGGCGCGGCTATAGGAGGTGGCAGTCAAGCCTTGCCATACTGCTTGCAACACACCGCCGCAACGGCGATCGTCGCCGCACCTATGGAACGCGGTCCGACGTGCTTGGTCGGGGGGCCGACATTCTTGTCTGAATTCGAACACAAGAAAGTTCGCGGCCTAGACACGTAGGCAACAAAGCAAACGCGACGACCCGCGCAAGAGAGCGTAATCCCTGCAATCTGGAATTGGCATGGCACTTGCTTGACCGGAATGTCGGCTAGGTCGATCAGCGTGAGCCTTAACTAAGCAGCACTGCGTTAGTTACTATTCTAGAGGAGCAATATCGATGGCCATGAAGAGGAAGGTTCCCTTCGTCACGTTCCGCACGCGTGTTCGCGATGAGTCTATCCGTGGGCCAAACCCATACCGGTGGGAAACCAAGACGTCGGACGACTATTTCAAGGGCAAGCGGGTCATCCTGTTCTCGCTGCCGGGCGCCTTCACCCCGACCTGCTCCACCTACCAGCTGCCCGATTTCGAGGATCTCTACACCGAGTTCCGGAAGGAGCGCATCGACGAGATCTACTGTCTCTCCGTCAATGATGCATTCGTCATGAACGCCTGGAGCAGGGCCCAGGGGCTGAAAAACGTCAAGCTCATTCCCGACGGCTCGGGCGAATTCACCCGCAAGATGGGCATGCTGGTCGCCAAGGAGAATCTCGGATTCGGGATGCGTTCCTGGCGCTACGCAGCAATAATCAACAATGGCGTGGTGGAGCAGTGGTTCGAGGAGGAAGGCCTGTCCGACAACTGCGAAGCCGACCCCTATGGCGTCACTTCTCCGCAAAATATTCTTGAGAGGCTGAAGGCCCCGGCCGCCGCATGATCTAGAGGAGCAGCCACCGTTTCACCGCTACCATCACGCACGGCAAAGTGCGTCGCTCGACAGGAGTTTCGCTCTTCATGGAGCCCTTTGTAGGCCTTCTTCAGCGTCAGCAGCAATCGCTCGTGATGACGCCCCAACTCATCGCGTCGATACGCTTGCTGCAACTGGCGCATGCCGAACTGCATCAGTTCGTCGAGCAGGAAATAGAGAAGAACCCATTCCTGGAGTTGGCGTCAAACGATACCGCCGCCTCTGCCGATTCATCGACCTCCCCGGGGGAAGATCCAAGCATCTGCGCGCGCGCAAACAACGCAGATGGGCCGAGGGCCGAAAACTCGGAACTGCTCGGGCAATGGAAGTCGATCCGCGACACAACCAACACCGCCGCCGGCGAAAGGCCTGCCCTGGAGGAGTTTGCCGCCTCAGCGGAAACATTGCACGACCATGTCGCCCGTCAGATCGCCCTTACTGCATTCACGCCACAGGAGCGGCTGATCGCCGGCGAGCTTGCCAGTCATCTGGAAGACACTGGGTATATTCATGTAGACCTGTTGGAGCTCGCCCTGAGGCTGAATATCCAAGAGGCTGATGTAGAACGGGTTCTCGGAACCTTGCAGCTCCTTGATCCACCCGGAATATTCGCTCGAACTCTCAGCGAATGCCTGGAGATACAGCTACGCCAACGAGATCGCTTCGACCCGGCGATGGCGGCGTTGATCGCCAATCTTGAGATGCTGGCGCAACGCGACTTTCAGGCTTTGACGCGGCATTGCGGAGTTGACGAAGACGACCTCCTCGACATGTTGCATGAAGTCCGCACGCTCGATCCCAAGCCTGGAAACCGATACCAATCCGGAGCTCCGGACTATATCATACCCGACGTCTGGGTTCTGCCCTCGCCAGGAGGTGGATGGCAAATCGAGCTTAATCCCGACACTCTGCCCAAAGTGCTCATCAACCAAACCTATTTTGCCGAAGTCTCTCGCCTGACCGCAGACAATTCAGCAGATCAGGCATTCCTCAACGAATGCCTGGAAAACGCGAGCTGGCTGGTTCGCAGCCTCGATCAGCGCGCCAAAACGATCCTCAAGGTAGCAACTGAAATCGTCCGCCAACAGGATGTATTTCTAGAGCATGGCATTGCCCATCTTCGGCCGCTCAACCTTAAGACCGTCGCTGAGGCGATCGACATGCACGAGTCGACTGTAAGTCGGGTGACATCGAACAAGTACATGCTCACTCCGCGCGGCGTCTTCGAGCTAAAGTACTTTTTCACGGTCGCGATCGCCTCCACCCAAGGCGGGGATGCGCATTCCGCTGAAGCTGTCCGCCATCGCATCAAGGCGATCATCGCCGCAGAAGCCGCCGATGAAGTGCTTTCCGACGATGAAATCGTCGCCCGGCTCAAGGAAACCGGCATCAGCATTGCGCGCCGCACCGTCACAAAATATCGGGAGGCAATGAACATACCCTCCTCCGTGCAACGCCGCCGCGAAAATCGTGTACGGATTCAATGGCGATCAAAAGCCTGACGGCCCCCGTTTCGCTGGCCGATGATCCCGAGCGTATCCCGGCGAGGCCGCCTAGCCGCCTTCCTCCGGTCCGAAGCAACTCTTGAACTCGTTGCATTCCCGGCAACTCGGCGCGGAACAAAGGGAAAAGCCTTCAGCCTCGCAGAGCTTGTGGTAGAGATACTTCTTCCATTTCATGTTGTTTGTGTTGCCCTCCGCGAGCTTAGGGAAATGCGTTTCAAGCAAACGGCTGAGCTCGGACCGGTCGACGAGGCCGAGCTCCTGCCAGAGATGGCCATCGCGCAAGGCACGCCGGGCGACAATCTTGGCGAAATGGGCGCTCGCGGGGTTGCCGGGGCGGGCATGCGTCGTCAGCAGGCGACGCAGAAGTTCTTCTTCCATGCCCGGCTCGGGATCGCTCACCTCATCCAAGGAGAAGCCGTGGATGAGGCTTGTTGGAAAACAGCGCGTCAGGATGTCCAGCAACTCTCCACTTGAGAGGCCGGTTGCCTCGGTCGCCGTCGCCTCTCCCGCCTCGATCTCCTCCAGCGCACGCGAAAGAACACAGGCAAGCACATGTTCGTCGAAATCCATCTCGAGGTCCATACGCGGCCACCCGCCAGTGCCGGACGGTTGTGAGTGTCGCCGCCGACTGGACCGGTAGGATATACGCACTCCACGGGTGATGCCCGTCCCGGAGAAAATGCGCATCTGACGCCGATCTGACATACTGCTCGTCCTTCCGTTCTCATCCATGGATGTCATATCGGTCGGCAGGTCCCGCCACCCATGACACGGGAATTTCAAAACTCGTGCCAGCTGCGCGAGAAACCTCCTGAAACCCGATTTTCCGAGCTTCATTCAACAACTTAAGATGAGAGTTTGAGCAGGAACGGGTCGAACACGGTGTCTCGGAACAGACAAAACCCGACAGCGCCGCCTCCCGATGCGTCAAACAATCGTCTCGGGGTCGATTCTCGGCGCCGCCGGATGCGAGCACGTGGCGCGCTGTGCCCGATACCCGAAGACGAAACGAAGAAGACCGTCCCAAAAGGTGTCACGATCGCCCAAGCTCGGGCGCTGGTTGGTACGGTGCTTGCAGATTACGCTCGGGGCAAGCGAAAGCTGTGGGGCCACGCCTAGGCTGCTCGCGCGACCATCGATATTCAGAAGGCTGGATGTAGCCCACATGAGGAGGAGCCGCGGCGAATGACATGCATTGTCGGTCTTACCAATAATGGGTCAGTTCACATCGGCGGCGACAGCGCTGGTGTGGGCGGCCAATCGCTTACCATCCGGGCCGATCGCAAGGTTTTCCGCAAGCAAGACTTCATCTTCGGATTTACGAGCTCCTTTAGATTGGGCCAGTTGTTGGCACACTCCTTCGATCCGCCGGAAAGGCATGCCAAAACAGATGTCTACGCATTTATGGTAACCGAGTTTGTGAACGCGCTTCGCCGATGCCTTCAAGATGGCGGCTTCGCACAGAAGCACAACGAAGCTGAGAGCGGTGGCACCTTCCTCGTCGGCTATCACGGACGGCTCTTCAAAATCCACACGGACTATCAGGTTGGCGAGGCGGCCGATGGCTTCGACGCCTGTGGATGCGGCCAACAAATCGCACTGGGCGCGCTTTTCGCATCGGCCGACTCTCCGCCTCATGAAAGGTTGGCGATAGCGCTCAATGCGGCCGAGCGCTTTTCAACCGGCGTACGCGGCCCGTTTCACTTCGAGACGCTCGAAGCCGTTGAGTGAAGAGGTCGATGCCCACGCCCCGCCCGTGCGGCACACCAGGTCTCTGCTAGCCTTCCAAAAGCGCCTGTCGCACCTGACAGGCCTTCGCTCGCATCTCTGCAGCCAGACTGTCGGGGTCCCAAGCCTCGAAGGCAAGGCGTTCTTCCGCCCCAACCATCAACCAGTGAGGAAATTGCGGTCGCGACCATGTTGCAGCAAAATCTTGCCAGACCCGCTGAACGTGGGAGAATTCATAAGGCCGGAACCAGGTCAGAGCGGGTCTGCGAACGCAGGCGCACACGCCGCACTTTCAGCCGATCTCGCCGAAATACGCTCATGATCTTGCGCAGGGGGTTTGGACGTCAGCCGGTAACAACTGCCGCGTGAGAAAATGCATCTCACGACATCGGGCACAATCTGCAGCAACCATCGATGACTTGGCAGTGCCGCGGAGAGCGAGCCGAGGCGAAGTCCAGTTAAGGGCAACCCAACAACGATACTTTGTTGCAGCGTATTGGCTGGCGCCCGGTTTCCTGTCCCATGTGCGACGATGTCGGACATGCGACACCAGCGTCAGAGGCATATTGTTGTTTGCAAACAGTTTTTCCTTTGGCACGGCGGATGCGTGATTGCCCGCCGAACGTATCCGTCCGAGGGAACCCAACGCATGATCACGCTCACCGAGAATGCCGTCGCCGTCATGAAGGCTGCTCTTTCGCGATCCGCCGAGCCGGTGGAAGGTTTTCGAATCATGATCCAGGCGGGCGGCTGCTCAGGCTTCAAATACCTGATGGGGCTGGAAAGCTCGCCGCGCGAGGACGACGCCGTGATCGAGGCCGACGGGGTAAAGGTGTTCGTAGACGTCGCATCGCAATTGCAAGTCGCTGGCATGACCGTCGACTTCGTCACGGAGGTCGAATCCGCCGGATTTGTCTTCGACAACCCAAACGCACAAGAGACCTGCGCCTGCGGAAAGTCCTTTGGCTGATCACCTGACTCAAGTGAGAAGAGCCATGGGAAACAATCGCGGAATGGTCGAGGAATCTTTCTTCAACGCGGTGAATGCCGGCGTTCTTGAGATCACTAGGGTCGGCGCCATCTCCTGCGGCAATAGACTTGACTTGATGACAAGAGTCGATGCGGGAGCGATCACTGCGGCGAGATCCCATCTGTTGCGCTGCAGCTCTGCGATCGCCGCCTTGCCGGAATTTGCCGAGCGCATCTTCGGTACGGCTGCCGGCGGAGCGTGCCGCCTGACCCATCGGGAGACGGTGCGGTTTATTGACAGGCTGCTGCAGGAGAGGACGCACCGCCCCGCGATACGAATTGCTTCGAGGGCCAAAATCCGCGGTATGGGGCGCATCTGGCCACGCGAGCGAGGCGCCCCAGTGTGCAAAAGCTTCAGTGTTGATGAAAGGGTGATCATCAGGACATCCGCATCAACTGTCTCCCCACCAACCGGCAAGTCACTCACGACACGGAGCCTGGTAGCAGCGGAGTTACATGTTCCAAAGCATTGGAGGAAATGCTTGTCGGGGGCCGTGCAGCAATGTTCACCGAAGCCCTCACTGCGTGAGAGAAGGCGTGTCGGCAAAACAAAGGCCGCCGTCGATGCAAAGTCGACCTGTCGCATCACTGTCAAGGACTTGCGTTCGCCTGAAGCCTGTCGGGACCGCGACACTCCTGATCTCAGCGGTGTTCAGGCTGCCTCAGCTCACCACGTGCCTCGGTCCCGTGTCTGGCCGCCTCAGTCATTAAGCGCACGAGCAATCAAGGGGGTCGAGCACACAAATGTTCACGTTGCTCCCCGCCAGCCGAGAATGCGTCCATGAGATCTATCTATCTGGATAACAACGCGACGACACGAGTCGATCCCGAAGTGGTTGAAGAGATGCTGCCATTCTTCACGGATCAATTTGGAAATCCTTCTTCGACGCACGCGTTTGGCTCTTCCGCCGGCGTGGCTGTGAGAAAAGCGCGCCGGCAGTTGCAGGCGCTGATCGGCGCAGAGTTCGACTACGAGATCGCGTTTACCTCAGGCGGGACGGAAAGCGACAATGCAGCGATCCTTTCGGCGCTTGAGGTTTTGCCTGAGCGCCTGGAGATCGTGACTTCTGCGGTGGAGCATTCGGCCGTGCTGACGCTCTGCGCGGATCTTGAGGAGACGCGCGGCATCAAGGTACACAGGGTCCCAGTTGATCGCCTTGGGCGGCTAGACCTCGACGCGTACAAGGCCGCGCTCAGCCCGCGTGTGGCAATCGTCTCGATCATGTGGGCGAACAACGAAACGGGTACGATCTTTCCCGCGATCGAACTCGCAAATTCAGCAAAGGAGGTCGGTGCCCTTTTCCATACCGACGCAGTCCAGGCCGTCGGCAAGGTTCCAATCGACCTCAAGTCGACTGCAATCGACATGCTTTCGATCTCCGGCCATAAACTGCACGGTCCGAAGGGAATCGGCGCCCTCTACGTGAAGCGTGGCGTACCCTTCCGCTCGCTGATCAAGGGAGGGCACCAGGAACGGGGCAGGCGCGCGGGTACAGAAAATACGCCAGGCATAGTCGGGTTAGGCAAAGCAGCCGAACTCGCCTTGAAATTCATGGACGATGAGAACACACGGATAAAATCACTGCGAGACCGCTTGGAGAAAGGTGTTCTCAAGCGTGTTCCATACGCCGTCGTCACCGGCGACCCACTGGAGCGCTTGCCGAATACTGCGAACATCTCCTTCCACCAGGTCGAAGCCGATGGCATGCTGTTTCTCCTCAGCCGTTATGGGATTGCCTGCTCCTCCGGCTCCGCTTGCAGCTCCCGCTCGCTGGAACCGAGCCATGTCTTGAAGGCAATGAACTATCCTGATAGCGCGGCACACGGGACAATCCGCTTCTCCTTCTCACGCCACAACAGCGAGGAGGATGTGGACCGGGTGCTCGAGGTGATACCCGGGATAGTCGAGAAGTTGCGCGACATGCCCCGATATGGATCGCCTGCGGAAGAGCGGCGATCTGGTCTGCGCTGAGGAGAAGAGGCGGCCTCGGCTCATGAAACGGCAAATCTTTCTCAACGATACCACCATGCGCGACGGTGAGCGGGCGCCTGGCGTCGCCTTCACTACGGCAGAAAAGTTGGGGCTCGCCGAGTCGCTCGCCGCCGCCGGCGTCTGGGAAATCGAGATCGGCACGCCGGGCATCAGCCCCGACGAGATCGAAACAATTCGCGCGGTGGTCGCATTGGGTCTCCCCGTTCGGCTCGTCGCCTGGTGCCGGATGACGTCAGAGGATCTCGACGCAGCAATTGAATGCGGGGTGCCCGCCGTCAATCTGGCCCTGCCCGCATCGGACATCCAACTGACCGGCAAGCTCGGCCTTGATCGGGCAGGAGCGCTCAAAGTCGTCGAGAGGGTGGTCGGGCGCGCAGCCAATCGGGGACTCTTCGTGGCGGTGGAATGCGAGGATGCATCGCGCGCCGACCGGGCTCATCTCGCCCATGTGATCGAGACGGCTGCGCGCGCGGGCGCAAGCCGCGTCAGGCTGGCCGACACAATCGGAGTTCTCGACCCCTTCTCGACGTTCGATCTTGTCTCCGAGTTGGCGTCACAGTTCCTGATGGATCTGGAATTTCATGGTCGCAACGACTTCGGCCTTGCTACCGCCAACACGCTGGCGGCGATCCGCGCCGGGGCGTGGCATGCCTGCGTAACCGTCGGCGGCCTGGGCGAGCGCGCCGGCAATGCCGCGCTCGAAGAGGTCGCTGCAGCACTGGCTGTGCTCGACGGCGAAAATATCGGCATTTCCCTCAAAGCGTTACCCGAGCTCGCCGCCCACGTGGCGCGTGTCGTCGGCCGCCGCATACCAGCCATCAAGCCGGTGGTCGGCGCGGATAGCTTCACCCAGGAAACCGGACTGGATGTCGCAGAGCTGCTCAAGGAACCCTGTACTTACCAGGGTCTCGATCCGGCTCTCGTTGGCCGCCGCCAACAGATTGTCATCGGCAAGCATTCTGACGCCACTGCCATTGCACAAGTGCTGAAAGAAAAGGGGCGCGAACTTGACCCGGATCTAGCAGCCGCGATCATCTCCCGCGTCCGCTCCCAGGCGTGCGAGACCAAATCGACCGTCACTGAAACCCAACTGGTCAAGCTTTACGACGAACTATGTCGTGCATCGTCAGACCGCTATCTTGGAAGCGAGTGAGCCGGACAATGTCATTCCGCTCCGCCAGCTTGGTCGATATGGCAGCCGTACGCCGTGAAAAAAGCGTTCCGTGATCGCCGATGACAGTAACGCTCCGGCGTGCTTGCCGATTCTAACGCGCCATCTATCGTCGACCGGAGAATACAATGTGCAAGTGTTCTAATAGGACTGACCATATTAATGCTAGTGACATCCTCGCGCGGCTGAAGGGTCTGTCGGCTGCAGAGGAGTTCTTTGCAGTGCTTGGCGTCTCTTATGACCCGAAAGTGCTCGATGTCTCGCGACTCCACATCATGAAGCGTATGGGCCAATACCTCGCCGAAGAGGACTTCTCCGGTCTACCCGATCAGGTGATCGCGGCCCGGGCCCACGCCATGCTGGAACGGGCCTACGAGGATTTCGCGACTTCATCGCCCCTCAAGCACCGGGTCTTCAAGGTGCTCAAGGATCACGATCCGGATAATCCCGCCACATCGGCCCGCGCCTTTGTCCCGTTAGACTCCGTCCTGAAACCGTTTGGGAGGGAATGAGCGCGTCGCGCTTGCGACAAGATGCTGTCGAAACTCCGACAAACCAGTAGCGGCGCAAACACCCCTTGTCCGGAAATCTACATTCCTTTCAGTCGCATAGGAGAGTGCGGAGCGTTTGGCACAAATGATGCTGGCTAAAGGCGACAAACCGGAAAATTCGGACAGGGAAGAGTAAAAGACCGCCATGCACATCCTAATCTGTATCAAGCAGGTGCCGGACTCCGCTCAGATACGCGTCCATCCGGTGACGAACACGATCATGCGTCAGGGGGTGCCGACCATCATCAACCCCTATGACCTGTTCGCCCTTGAAGAAGCCCTCAGATTGCGCGACTGCCATGGCGGCGAGGTCACCGTGCTGACCATGGGGCCGCCCATGGCAGAGGACTCATTGCGCAAGGCCCTCACTTACGGCGCCGACCGCGCCGTGCTTTTGACGGACCGGTATTTTGCCGGCTCCGACACCCTGGCGACCTCATTCGCTCTTTCTCAGGCCATTGCAAAGATTGGAGAGACCTTCGGTGCGCCTGACATCGTCTTCACGGGCAAGCAGACGATCGACGGCGACACCGCCCAGGTCGGACCCGGCATCGCCAAGCGCCTCGACTTTTTGCAGCTCACTTACGTCGCGAAGATCGTTTCGATCGATCTCGATGCGCGCGAGATCACGGTGGAGCGCCGCTCGGAAGGAGGCACGCAGACGCTGATGACCAAGCTCCCCTGCCTCATCACAATGCTGGAAGGCACCAACGAGATCCGCCGCGGCTCTCTCGACGACGCGCTGCGCGCCGCACGCAGCCAGATCGTGAAGTGGAACGCGGCCGACGCCGGCATTGAGGACCTCACCAAATGCGGCCTGCGCGGTTCTCCAACCGTCGTCAAGCGCGTCTTTGCCCCTACTGCGCGGGCCGAAAAGGCGGAGCAGATCGACACCACCGAAAAGACGTCCCGCGATCTTGCTGAAGAATTGATCGCCGGGATCTTCTCGCGCCAGCCGGCGCTGGAAGACGAGCTCGCCTTCGACGGCGACGATTGAAGGCAAGGAGAGCCGATGTTGGACACGAAACGAGACACCCCTCCTCCAGCCGCTGGCCGGGCCGGCATGAAGAAGGAGCTGCCAGAGCATTTCAAGGACTATCGGCACGTTTGGGTCTTCATCGAGCTGGAACGCGGCCAGGTCCATCCCGTCTCCTTCGAGCTGCTCGGCGAAGGCCGCAAGCTCGCTGACCAGCTGGGCGTCGAGCTTGCCGGCGTCGTTCTAGGCCCGCCGGGGGAGGCTACCTGGCATGCCGTCGCCGAGGCCTTCGCATATGGGGCCGACCTGGCCTACATCGTCGAGGCCCCACTGCTCGCCGACTATCGCAACGAGCCTTTCACCAAAGCGATGACGGATCTGGTCGAGACCTACAAACCGGAGGTTCTGCTTTTGGGTGCGACGACGCTCGGCCGCGACCTTGCCGGTTCCGTGGCGACGACCCTGTTGACAGGGCTAACCGCCGACTGCACCGAACTCGACGTGGATACCGACGGCTCGCTTGCGGCGACACGGCCGACTTTCGGCGGCTCCCTGCTCTGCACGATCTACACGCTCAACTGCCGCCCGCAGATGGCCACCGTGCGGCCAAGGGTCATGGCCATGCCGGAGCGAACGAACAAGCCGGTCGGTCGCGTCATTCAGCACGAAGTGCCGATGGTAGAGGAAGAGATCGTCACCAAGGCCCTCGGTTTCCTCTCCGACGGCCAGTCGTTGAGCGCCAACCTCGCCTATGCCGACGTCGTAGTTGCCGGCGGCCTCGGTCTCGGCGCGGCCGAGAACCTGAAGCTCGTGAAAAATCTCGCACGGGTGATTGGGGCCGAATATGGCTGTTCGCGCCCACTGGTCCAGAAGGGCTGGATGCCGGCTGATCGGCAGATCGGCCAGACGGGCAAGACTATCCGGCCGAAGCTCTATATAGCGGCCGGAATCTCGGGCGCCATCCAGCACCGGGTTGGTGTCGGGGGAGCTGATCTCATCGTAGCGATCAATACCGACCCGAACGCGCCGATCTTCGATTTCGCACACCTCGGCGTCGTAACCGATGCAATCCGCTTCCTGCCGTCATTGACGGAAGTCTTCACCCATCGGCTGTCGCCGCACAGTCGCGACAAGCTTGCGAACTGAGGAATACGGGCCATGACCGAGGAAAAGTTCGACGCCATCGTTATCGGGGCCGGTATGGCCGGCAACGCGGCCGCTTACACGATGGCCAGCCGCGGCCTCAAGGTGCTGCAGCTGGAGCGCGGTGAATACCCGGGTTCCAAGAATGTCCAGGGCGCCATCATGTACTCGAACATGCTGGAGAAAATCATCCCGGACTTTCGAGATGATGCGCCGTTGGAGCGGCATCTGATCGAGCAGCGGTTCTGGATGATGGACGACACATCCCACATCGGGATGCAGTACCGCTCGGATGACTTCAACGAGTCAAGACACAACCGCTATACGGTCATTCGCGCCCAGTTCGACAAGTGGTTTTCCCGCAAGGTGCGCGAGGCGGGAGCGACGGTTCTTTGCGAGACGACGGTGACGGAACTCGCCCGCGACAGCGACGGAAAGGTGATCGGCGTTCTTACCGACCGCACCGGCGACATGATCCTTGCGGACGTGGTCGTTCTCGCAGAAGGGGTCAATGGGCTTCTCGGCACGCGGGCTGGCCTGCGTGAGACGCCAAAGCCTCAAAACGTGGCGCTCGCAGTCAAGGAAATGCATTTCCTGCCCGAAGAGGTGATCGACCAGCGGTTCGGCCTGAAGGCAAACGAAGGCTGCGTGATCGAGGCGGCGGGCACCATCTCCCGCAGCATGGCCGGGCTCGCCTTCCTCTATACCAACAAAGAGTCGATCTCGATCGGCATCGGCTGCCTCGTCTCGGATTTCGCCGCGACAATGGAGAGCCCTTACGAGCTGCTCGAAAGCTTCAAGAACCATCCGTCGATCCGGACGCTGATCGCAGGTTCGGAGGTCAAGGAATATGCCGCTCATCTCATTCCGGAAGGTGGTTACAGGGCCATCCCGCAGCTCTTCGGAAACGGCTGGGTGGTGGTAGGCGACGCAGCACAGCTCAATAATGCGGTGCACCGCGAAGGATCCAACCTCGCCATGACGTCCGGGCGCCTCGCCGGTGAGGCTATCTTCCTGGTCAAGAAAGGTGGGCGGCCAATGACGAAGGAAAACCTCGCCCTCTACAAGTCAATGATGGACAAGTCCTTCGTCATCAAAGACTTGAGGAAATACAAGGATATGCCTGCCCTTCTTCACACGAATTCCCGCAATTTTTTCACAACTTATCCGCAATTGCTGTCGCAGGCGGCACAGAATTTCATGCGTGTCGACAGCACCCCGAAGCTCGATAAGGAACGGGCAACCACTGCCGCCTTCATCAAGGCTCGTTCGCGATGGGGGCTCGTCGGTGATGCAGTGCGCTTGGCATTCGCCTGGCGCTGAAGGAGAGATGAGATGACGATTGCTGTCACCAACTTACGTGTAGAGGACAAGCTCTACCAGAACCGCTACGTCGTCGACTCAGGACGTCCGCACATTAAAGTGCGACCGCACAAGTGGCCGAGCGCGAACCTCTTCGCCCTGACGAGCGTTTGCCCGGCCAAATGCTATGAGTTGAATGACAACGGCCAAGTCGAGATCACCGCCGACGGGTGCATGGAATGCGGCACATGCAGGATCCTGTGCGAGGCAAGTGGTGAGATCGAGTGGAATTACCCGCGAGGCGGCTACGGCGTCCTCTTCAAGTTTGGTTGACGAGGCTCGCGCGCGTATCGGAACCAGCATTCGCTTGTTCAGGTTGTCGAAAACATGCAAAAAGGAGTTGGGGTAATATGCTTCCAAAGTTCAGAAGCAAAAGGTCGCTTGGGAGGAGCACCTGACAACCACTGAGGAATTTCAATGGCTCACATGCTGCGCGGTCGGTTCGAAGAAGGAGGGCGGTCTGGATCAGGCACAAACAACAAGGCGGATCCCTTTGTCAGCGGAATTTACCAGATATCGAAAGTCCTGACCGCACCTACCCGGCTGGAGATCACGCTCACCAATGTCGTGAACATCCTCTCCTCGATGCTGGAAATGCGTGACGCAGCAATCGTCGTCCTGGAAAATGAAAACGAGCCAGAAATTGTCGCGACTGCGGGCATTACACCCTCACCTCATTCCGGCAGCGGCCGAGTTGTATCCCAGGCCGCAATCGACGAGATCGTTGCTACCGGAGCACCGGTCGTCATACAGGATGCCAGCAAGTCGGAGCTCCTTCAACTCGACCGTCAAGCGTCTTCCATCGGCACCACCATCCCAGGCCGCTTTATTGGTGTTCCGGTAAAGGCCGAGCGCAAAATACTTGGCACATTGTCGATCTTTCGCGTCAGGGGCGACACCACCGACATTCCCTATGACGATGACGTAGGCTTTCTCACAATGGTCGCCAACCTTGTCGGCCAGACGATCTGGCTCCATCGCAGTTTTGGCATCGATGACAAGCGGCTCACGGACGAGGAACGCAGCCACGAGAGCTCTCCCGACGGTGAGCGGAACGACATCGGCGGGCGGTTGCCTGCCAAAATCGACTGGATCGTCGGGGAAAGCCCCGCTGTCAAGGAGGTGCTCGCAACCGTTTCGGCCGTGGCCCCGACCAACACCACCGTACTCCTGCGGGGCGAAAGCGGCACCGGCAAGGAATTCTTTGCACAGGCCATCCACGAGCTTTCACCTAGAAGGAAGAAATCTTTCGTAAGATTGAACTGCGCCGCGCTGCCCGAAGGCGTTCTTGAATCGGAGCTATTCGGGCATGAAAAGGGTGCCTTCACCGGGGCTATCTCGCAGCGCGCGGGCCGTTTCGAACTGGCAAACGGCGGAACACTGTTGCTTGACGAGATCGGCGAAATCTCGCCTGCCTTTCAGGCCAAGCTGTTGCGCGTCTTGCAGGAAGGTGAACTGGAGCGGGTCGGCGGCACCAGAACGCTAAAGGTCGACGTTCGGCTAATATGCGCCACCAACAAGAATCTCGAAACGGCTGTCGCCAATGGAGAGTTCAGGGCTGATCTTTATTACCGCATCAATGTAGTTCCGATTGTGTTGCCGCCGCTCAGGGATCGACCCGGCGACATTTCTCGCCTGGCGAAAGTCTTCCTCAAGCGATTCAACAAGGAGAATGGGCGCGAACTCACATTCGCGCCGGCGGCGCTTGACCTGGTCTCGCAATGCCGCTTCCCCGGGAACGTCCGTGAACTTGAAAACTGCGTGCGAAGGACGGCAACTCTCGCGCCGTCAAGGACGATCGGTCCGTTGGATTTCGCCTGCAAGAACAGCCAGTGCCTCTCGGCGCTTCTGTGGAAGGGACCGAACGGTTTAATCGGCGACAATGGCATCGATGAGCCCACCAGAGCGAGGACAATGTCGGCTGGATCCCCGTTTGCGGCCAGGCGCGACGGCGCCTCTCTAGGCGAGGTCTCCTCCAAGGCCTGTGATCCGAACGATCCTGCTTGCCCTGCAATCGGTGCGCGCCTGACTGAGCGCGAACGGCTGATCGACGCGATGGAGAGATCCGGCTGGGTTCAGGCCAAGGCGGCTCGCCTCCTCGGCCTCACGCCACGTCAGGTTGGTTATGCCATCCGCCGGCATCAAATCGAGGTGAAGAAGTTCTAAGCCTGGTGTGGTCGAACGGCAGGCCCGACCTGCCCTCCTCCCCTCATGCACTCGAGCCGCCCCGCCATCTTACCCCGTGTCTTGTCCATGTCGAATGCCTGACAAATGACTGTCTGGTCGCAAATGGAGGGAAACGGACAATGAAGCTAAGCTGTTGAAAAGAGCAGCTCTTTTCATTGGCATGGCCTTTGCTTTTTGAACCGCGACGTTACGCAGCAACGGAGCCTTCAATGTCCCCACCGATGATTTCGCTCAAGAGTCTGACCAGCACCACGACCATGAACCAGCTGCTGGCCACCGCGAAGTCCACTGCTTGCGCCGCGTCATCGTGCGGTTCGTCCGCAAAGCCGCACGACGTCGAGCCGACTGTCTGGGAGAAGATCAAGGATCATCCCTGCTACTCAGAAGAAGCGCACCATTATTTCGCGCGCATGCACGTCGCGGTCGCACCAGCCTGCAATATCCAGTGCAATTACTGCAATCGTAAATATGACTGCGCCAACGAAAGCCGGCCTGGGGTCGTCTCGGAAAAGCTGACGCCTGACCAGGCGCTCAGAAAGGTCGTTGCGGTCGCCAATGAAGTCCCGCAGCTTTCCGTGCTCGGTATCGCCGGACCAGGCGATGCCTGTTATGACTGGAAGAAGACAAAGGCGACATTTGAACGCGTGGCCCGGGAGATCCCCGATATCAAGCTGTGTCTTTCAACCAACGGTCTAGCGCTGCCGGACCATGTCGGCGAGCTTGCCGACATGAATGTTGATCACGTGACGATCACCATCAACATGGTCGATCCAAGAGTCGGCGCGAAGATATACCCATGGATTTTTCATGACCACCGCCGCTTCACCGGGCTGGAAGCCGCCAGAATCCTGCATGAGCGGCAGATGCTGGGTCTGGAGATGCTGACGGCGCGCGGCATCCTCACCAAGGTCAATTCGGTGATGATCCCCGGTGTCAACGACGAGCACCTGCTTGAGGTGAACAGATGGGTCAAGGATCGCGGTGCGTTCCTGCACAACGTGATGCCGCTGATCTCCGACCCGGCGCATGGCACGCATTATGGCCTGACCGGGCAGCGCGGCCCGCGGGCGACCGAACTGAAGGCGCTTCAAGATCGTCTCGATGGGGGTGCGAAGCTGATGCGCCATTGTCGGCAGTGCCGGGCCGATGCAGTCGGCCTGCTCGGCGAGGATCGCGGCGGCGAATTTACCCTCGATCAGATCCCGGATGAGGTCAGCTACGACGCCAGCAAGCGCGAGGCCTATCGTGAGGTGGTCGCGCGCGAGCGAGGCGATCACGTGGCTGCCAAGAAGGAGGCGATCGGAGTGATCAAAGCGGCGGGCTCCAACGGATCGCTTCATTTCGCAGTGGCAACGAAGGGCGGCGGCCGAATCAACGAACACTTCGGACATGCAAAGGAATTCCAGGTCTATGAAGCCTCGGCGAGCGGTATCAACTTCGTCGGGCATCGCAAGGTAGAGCAGTATTGCCGCGGCGGCTGGGGTGAGGAGCATGCGCTCGAGACCGCCATCGCCGCGCTCGAAGGCATAGATATCGTCCTGTGCGCCAAAATCGGACATTGCCCCAAAGATCAGCTCAGGGATGCTGGTATCCGAGCAATTGACGATTATGGCTATGACTACATCGAGACGGCCATCAGCGCACTTTATGCCGAAGAGTCTGGGGCCGAACCACTGACGGCCACTGCTTGAGCCCGATTCCAACCGAACGAGGAGCTGAAAATGGCCTTCAGGATCATCGCATCCCAATGCACCCAGTGCGGCGCCTGCGAGTTCGAATGTCCCTCCGGCGCGATCAAGTTCAAGGGCGAGGCCTACGTGATCGATCCGAACAAGTGCACCGAATGCAAGGGCACTTTCGAGCTGCAGCAATGTGCCTTCGTATGTCCAGTGCCCAAGACCTGCGTTCCCGTTCCGGCATAGTCAGGATTTCCCCCCGGCACGCGTTGCGCTCCTTTATCGATATCATGCAGTCCAAAACGGAAAGAACGCAATGGACCTTTCACGCGAACAGGAGGTCGAGATCCGCAAGCCGCCACTTTTCATGCCCGGTGAGCGGGTCCGTGCTACACGCCACGTAAAAAATGACGGCACCTATCCCGGCAAAACCATCGGTGAAAACCTGGTGCGGAAAGGCGACGAAGGCTATGTGCGCGACATCGGTACCTTTCTCCAGCAGTTCTACATCTATGCCGTCGAATGGATCGATCGCGGCACCGTTGTCGGCATGCGCGCGCGTGAACTGACGAGCACTGAGAAAGCCGCCACCGTTGTCAGCGAAGGAACAGCAAGATGAAGGTAATGATCCGCAGAACCAGCGCCGGCTTGTCGGCCTATGTTCCTAAGAAGGATCTCGAGGAGCCGATCGTCAAGGTCGAAAATGAAGACCTGTGGGGCGGGGCTGTAACGCTCAAGAACGGCTGGCGGCTCGCCCTCCCTGACCTGCCGCGCGATACGCGTCTGCCGATCACCGTCGACGCCAGGAGGATTTTCGACGACGACTGATGCTGCAGAAAATCGAGGACAAACGGCAAGAGAAAGCAGCATGAACACCATCGTGACCACCGACCGTTTCCTTTTGGTGCGCAACAGCGATGCGGAAAAGCGGCTTCACCTGCTGAAGGAAGCGCTCGCCGCCGATACGGTCGTTCCCTATCTCGGTCCGGGTCTTCTAAGGCTCAGCTCTGCGGGGCCGACTGTACCGCACGAGCCGAAAGCCGTCGCGGCGGCACTCAACACGCGGGCGCCAGCCCCTTCCAGAATACGCACCAATATGTGGTCGGTCGCGCAATTCATCGAACAGCGCCGGCATCGCCGGACGCTTCAAACCTGGATGGCCGATATATTCGCTCCGCCGGTGGCGCCGACCATTCTGCATGCCTGGCTCGCAACGCTACCCCTCTCCCTCATCATCGATAGCTGGTACGACGCGACGATGCGGGCGGCCCTTGCTGAGACCGGCCGAACGGACGTGGTTGAGATACAAGGCGTCACTAGGGCAACCGGATACGACGACATCTGGACGAAAGCCTACGATTTGTCCGGGAGGGAAATCGGAATGGGATCAGCGGCAAAGACGGTTCTCTACACGCCGCACGGCAGCGTCAGGCCGGCGGCAAATTTTCTCGTCTCGGATTCCGACTATGTTGAAGTCCTGACCGAGATCGATATTCAGACGCCGATCCCTGAAGTGGTGAAGGAGCGGCGCACCAACAGGGGCTTCTTCTTCGTCGGCTGCCGCTTCAACGACCAGATGCTGCGCACCTACGCCCGACAGATCATGAAGCGCTCCAACGGCCCACGTTTTGCGGTGCTCGATGCGGCAGCGCTGACCAACAACGAACGCCGTTTCCTTGCAGCAAGCGCGATTACGCTCATCGACATGCCGACTGGCGAGGCTGCGGCTCGGCTTGTCGGATGAGGAAAGTGCAGCCAAGGAGTGCTGCGGAGACGAAGCGTCCGTCAGCCGTTCGTCGGGCGGTCGATACTTGAAGGCAGTCGCAGGCCCATTTCCACTGGACGTCGATCATCTCGGCTATTGAGCTAAACGTGGTGAGAGGATAGCGGGTTAGGGAAATCTGAAACGTCTCATGACCTCACGTGGAGAGGGCATGCGGGATGCCTCCTGAAATAACACGTCTCGCATCCAGAGGCTTGCCTGATCGCTATTGTGAAGCGCCGGCCATTGGACGGCCTGGTTGAATGCGGGCATTGGTAGCGGAAGTTCTACGATCTGCAGGGGAATAGTTTTTGCGAGCTGATTGACAAGGCGTAAGGGCATCGTCGCTATGCGCTCGGTCCCTGAAAGCATGAACGGAACCATGCTAAAGCCCTGCACGACAACCTCGATATGTCTCTTAAGCCCGTGCTCAAGCAAATACCATTCCTCAATGGAAGGCGTCCGGGCATTCCCGAACTTCACCACAACGTGCCCCATCGACATGTATCTCTCGAATGTAAGTCGCTCTGACAGCTGCTTGTTCGAGCGGCAGCCTACGCACACGAGAGTTTCCTCGAACAGGGTCGCCTTAGGATGCGCGCGCGACATGAACAATTCCGGAAAGATGAGAAAATCGGCCTCACCGCGCCGCAGGCATTCATCGTAGTTGTCGGCGAGAGGCAGCAACTCGAAGCAGACGCCGGGCGCCTCCCGGGCGACACGCTTCACGACCTTCTCAAAAAAGACGAGCGCGGCGTAATCGGAGAGAATGACCTTGAAGCAGCGATCCGATTGGGCCGGGCAAAACGGGTCCCAGGAGATGATGGAGATTTGGATGTTCAGCAGGGCCTCGCGCACTGCGGGCGCGAGCCGTTCGGCACGCGGGGTCGGAACGAGTTCGCGGCCAACCATGGTAAAAAGATCGTCATTGAAATAGGTGCGCAACCTGCCGACAGCCGCGCTCATGGCAGGCTGGCTCAGGTTGATGGTGCGTGCCGCCGCCGTGAGATTACGCTCAGCCATCAGGGCGTCGAGTGCGACGAGGAGATTTAGATCAAGGCCCTTGAACCGCATGTCTTCATCTACCCGTCGCGAGGTGTCGAGAAGGGTGACGAGGCTTGTTGGCAGGCAAAAGCTTACCTTCTTCCCAGCGTATCTGCTTCCGACATGGAATTCGTTTTAAGCAAAAGAAATGAAGGGCCATGAGCACGATCGAGCTGACTGCATAGAAGAAATGGGCAGGTGACGTTAAAGCCGGCTGCAGAGCGGCTTTAGCTCTCGATTGCCGCGTCAGACGCCGGTAAAGCCGCCGGTCTCATCAACCTGCTCCAACTGAGGAGGCATATTGACCTAGACCTGCAAGCGAAGTTGCGATCGCGAGCACACATTGGCCTGTCGCATGCGCGATTTTGTGCTTCCGGTTCCAAAGACAAAGCATGGTGAGATGCGGTAGGCCACAGTGCCTAAGCCTCCGACGACGCGCCAAAGTCTTGGACCTGGCGGAGGGGAAGATCAACGACACGACAAGCCCTGTGCCAGCAGCGCCGGCAAAGAGTCCGAGCGCTCCGGCGATAGCGAGAAGAGCATTGTGATTCATTTCCGTGGCGCCTCGCTTGATGCTCTATGTTGAAATTGAATCAGAAGTGCACTTTCGAGACCTTGTCGTTCGGGATACCGGAGAACCAAGGATTCGAGCGACACGGCCTGCGCTTGCAGGACATCAGGGGAAAGTTCCGGCGCCTCAGCATCCCGGCATGCAACTACGGAGCTTGACGACGGTTTCTGAGAAAAAACCAGAGAAAACTCCGCCGCCCTTGGCTGCGTCCGAAGAATAGCCGGCGTGCAGACGTCGTCGAATTTGAGGACATTCTGGTCGTGCGCAATGACAACGCTGAGCATCGGCATCTTACCCCTGCGGCTTCTCTAAGATGGAGCCTGGTTCGCCTCCTCCTACCGGTCACGGCCGGCAGGACACGATTGAGGACGCAGCGGATTAAAATCCGCGGCCATCCAGTGTTGGAATCATGCACGACTGGGAGGTTTGGTCGCGCAGGCGGGCCTCAGTGCCCGGGCTTTCGTCAATGCAGCATTACGCGGTACCGGTAAAATCGATTGTATGGATGGACTCCATTCGCGTTATGGATGATAAACGCAAGCAGCGACCGCCAGTGCTGAGGAGAACAACGGGGCATTGGAACGCTGCCGACCGCAGATTGTCCCTGAACCGAAAAACGAGAGCACCATCGAAAGGCAAATTGCCTGCGTGAAGTCCTATCCGGTTGCGCCGCCGAGCTTTCGACCGACGCCACCAATGGCCGTTCGAGCATCGCGTAAGCGGCAATGCCCAGAAGCGTACCCGATAGTACCGCTGCGGCCATCGCAAACGCTCAATCGAGGTTGAACGTGGCTACGGCCTTTGCCGCCAAGGAGATTGCGAACGTGGGCCAAAGATAGATTGAATAGGATGCATTGCCGAGAAGGCTCGGGACCCTCAGGCTAGGCACTCGTCCCGCGGCCTCTAACGTCAGCGCGCTGAGGACCAGCAGCACCGCCAGCGGACCGATCATCCATTCGTCGAACGGCAGATGAAGAATATCCACAAGAGCAAAGCCGCCGAATGCCAAGGCCGTCAGCGCCAGGCCAAAGACCACGGGGGCATCCTACCCTTCAGCCAGAGCCCGCTAACATTCCGGCTACGAACTCCAGAAATGACGGCCCGCGTATAGGTCAGCACCACCGCGTTTTTCGCAGCGGACTTCGAGACCCGCAATCACCAGCAGCAGGAAAAGGCCGACGACAGCCGGCAGACGCCAGTAGATCGGCACGACGCGGCGGATGCGATCGGCAATGAACTTCGCGGGGGCCAACGGTCGGCGCTCGCTGATGACCCACATGACGAAGCCGCTGATGACGAAGAAGACATCGGCGCCTGCCGCACCGACAGCGAAATGATGCCCGGTCCTCTCGGCAGCGTGAAGGATCACGACAGCGAGGGCGGCGCCGGCCCGCAGATACTGGATCGCCCGGATTGTCCCCATCGAAGGCCTCCTAACTGCTATCGCGGCACTCACCCACCACCATATGCGGTGGCTTTCACAGTCCCCCAATGCCCGCGGGCCATCCTTCAACGATCATTGGATCGGAAGATTTTGCATCCGAACGGATGCACGTTCGTCCCAGTACGCAAAGGAGATGCGACTTTCGCGCACAGCGAAGACGCCACATCCTCGCCGGCCGGATGGATCGCGCCATTCGAGTACTGCGCTACCACCTATTTCGTATATGACCTCTGGAACGCAGGTCATTCCCGCGACCGCGAAATCCTCCTCAAACATTTTCTGGATTGCAGAGCGACCTTCGACAGAACGCTGCTTTGCTGGAAGGTGCAGGGCATCTTCCCGATATAGTTCTGCGACGGCGACCGCATCACGCCTGTTGAAGCGTCTAATCCACTCTTCGACCATTTCACGCGGCTTCATAGGGATGTTCCTTCCGCCGGGCAGGATCATCGGAGCTCGCTCTGAAAGACGGCTCCTTGACAGTAATAGGAGACACTCATGAACGCCTCGTCAGTGTTCAAGAACGTTGGTCCCGCACGCCCTAGCAAGACACCTTGGCGCGTGCCGCGTTGACACATCATAGACTGCCGCTCCCGTATTGAGCGCAATTCGTTCCAAGACTTCGCAAAGGGGCGTCATTTCTCCTCCATCCATTGGTCGAGGAATGCCTCGATCTTGAGCGCAAGGGCGACCCGGTCCTCTTCGACCGTCTTCAGATGCAGGTCCGGATTTTCCGGCGCTTCATAGAGTGAGGAGACGCCGGTGAAATTTGCGATTTTTCCCGCAAAAGCCTTCTCATAGAGCCCCTTCGGATCGCGGCGCGCGCACTCGTCGATCGGCGTGTCGACAAAGATCTCGATGAACTCGCCCTCTTCCATCAATTCGCGCGCCATGCGCCGCTCATCGCGGAATGGCGAGATGAATGAGACGAGAACGATCAGGCCGGCATCGGCCATAAGCTTCGCCACCTCCGCTACGCGGCGAATGTTCTCGACGCGATCCCCGTCGGTAAAGCCCAGATCCCGATTGAGCCCATGGCGCACATTGTCGCCATCGAGCAGATAGGTGTGCTTGCCGCGGGCATGCAGGATTCGGTCGAGCGTATTGGCGATCGTCGACTTGCCGGAACCGGAAAGCCCGGTAAACCAGAGCACGGCAGGACGCTGGTTCTTCATTGCGCTGCGCGCGCTTTTGTTCACATCGAGCACATGCCAATGGACGTTGTCGGCGCGGCGGAGCGGGAAGTCGATCATGCCGGCGCCGACGGTTGCGTTTGTCACACGGTCGACGAAAATGAAGTTGCCTGTCGCCCTGTTGTCCTTGTAGGCGTCGAAGGCGATGGGTGACTGCGTCGAGATGTTGCAGACGCCGATCTCGTTCATCTGTAGCGATTTCGCGGCTTCGCGGACGAGGCTGTTGATGTTCACCTGATGCTTGAGCGTGGTCACCGTTGCGTTGACGCTGTCGGTTTCGGTCCTGAGGATGTAGCTCCGCCCCGGGAACATCGGACTTTCATCCAACCAGATCACATGCGCCTGGAACTGGTCGGCCACGTACGGCTGCGCGGCAGCGGGGACCAGCATGTTGCCGCGCGAGACATCGACCTCGTCGGCAAGGACGAGTGTCACGGCCTCTCCCTCCCCTGCCGCCTCGCGGTTCCCGGCATAGGTCACGATCTCCTTGACTGTGGATCGCTGGCCGGATTTGGCAATGACCACTGGATCGCCGACGGAGATATGGCCCGACGCAACCTGACCCGCATAGCCGCGAAAGTCCGCGTTCGGCCGCATCACCAGTTGGACTGGAAACCGGAACGGCCGCTCCTTTGCGGGTGGGTCGAGATCCACTGTTTCCAGGTATTCGAGGAGTGCGAGCCCCTTGTACCACGGCGTGTTCACCGAGGCCGAGATTACATTGTCGCCATAGCGCGCCGAGATCGGGATCGGCTGGATGCTGGCAAAGCCGAGTTCCCTGGCAAAGGCCAGATAGTCGGTTGCGATCTCGTCGAAGACCTGCTGGCGGAACTCGACGAGATCGATCTTGTTGACCGCCAGCACGACGTGGCGGATGCCGAGCAGCGAGGCGATATAGGAATGGCGCCGGGTCTGCTGGAGAAGGCCCTGGCGGCTGTCGACGAGGATGACGGCCAACTCGGCCGTCGAAGCGCCGGTTACCATGTTGCGGGTATATTCCTCGTGGCCGGGCGTGTCGGCGACGATGAATTTGCGTCTCGACGTGGCGAAATAGCGGTAGGCGACGTCGATGGTGATGCCCTGTTCGCGCTCCGCCTCAAGGCCGTCGAGAAGCAGCGCCAGGTCGATCTCATTGCCGTTCGCCGCCCCGACGCGTCGGAGATTGGCCAATTGATCCTCGAAGACCAGCTTTGCGTCGTAGAGCAAACGCCCGATCAGCGTCGACTTGCCGTCGTCGACGGAGCCGCAGGTGATGAACCGAAGGATCGATTTGTTGTCGTGCTCGGCCAGTTGCGCCTCAATGTCATGCGGCGGCATCGACGGCATATACGACATCAGAAGTACCCCTCGCGCTTCTTCTTTTCCATCGCCGCGACTTCGTCAGTGTCGATCAGGCGACTGTGCCGCTCCGACGTGCGCACCGTCATGATCTCCCGCACGATGTGCGGAACCGTGGCAGCCTCGGAGTCGATCGCGCCGGTCAGTGGGTAACAACCGAGCGTACGGAAGCGGACCATCCGCTCCACGACCTCTTCGCCGGGTTCAAGCGGCATGCGGCTGTCGTCGACCATGATCAGCATGCCGCCGCGGCTCACCACCGGCCGGCGCGCCGCGAAGTAGAGCGGCACGATCGGGATATTCTCCTGATGGATGTATTGCCAGATATCGAACTCGGTCCAATTGGAGAGCGGGAACACCCGCATCGTCTCACCGGCACCGACGCGGGTGTTGTAGGTCTTCCACATCTCCGGCCGCTGGCGCTTCGGGTCCCAGCCGTGCTGGGCGTTGCGGATCGAGAACATGCGTTCCTTGGCCCGCGACTTCTCCTCGTCCCGCCGCGCTCCCGCCAAAGCCGCGTCGAAGCCGTATTTCTCGAGGGCCTGCCTCAGCGCCATAGTCTTCATGACGTGGGTGTGCAGGTTGGACCCATGCGTAAAGGGATTGATACCCTGCTCGACGCCGTCCTGGTTGACATGGACGAGAAGTTTGAAGTCGCGTTCTCGCGCCATCCTATCGCGAAACTCGATCATTTCCCGGAACTTCCACGTTGTGTCCACGTGCAGGAAGGGAAAGGGCGGCTTTGCCGGAAAGAACGCCTTCATCGCCAGATGCAGGAGAACGGACGAGTCCTTCCCGATCGAGTAAAGGACAACCGGGTTCGAAAACGTCGCGACTACTTCTCGAAGGACATGAATGGCTTCGGCTTCAAGTCTCCGAAGGTTGGCAAGGGACATGTCACTTACCCCTCCGGCATCAATGCGTCGTCAAGCTCGAAGAATCTCGCGTAAGGTCCGCCTGCGAAATGACGCCGCAACTCTTCGAAATTTTCTACCGTGTCGTCCAGCGGCCGCTGTTCCAGGCGCTGAAGGGTACCACTGCCTGAAAGTTGCAACGCAGGAACGCCCAGAAATCGCCAGGCCGTTTCCAGGCATGCGGTAGGTTCACGCAGAAGTTTCTCGTACTCGATCTCAAGCAACCTGCTCGAAGCGAAGGAGTCCGCGACGCGAGCATGAAACTCATCAGCGGCCCTGAAGTAGTCCTCGCAGGAGGCGATCGACAAGTTGACGCGTGGCGGCGGAGCCGTATCGTCATCCGAACTGAATTTCAGCCATTGGCGGCTTTGCCTTGCCTGCACCAGCGAACGCAGCGACTCCAAGGTGTTCCTGCGAGACAAAAGGATGACCTTGAGCCCTGGCCAACGCGCCAGCTCGTTGAAAAAGCTTGGACGTTCCTGAAACTGCGGTTCGTTGATCTTGCATCCAACATGCGTGACCTTCTTGTCGCTCCGCGTGGGAAATCGCAGATAAGCGAGTTCCAGAAGCTCGCGATCGCTGCGTAGCAGGCGATCCTTATCGGGCCAATTCGCGTCATACGTGTTAAGGAGCTCACCGTTGCTCAACACGTTCGCATGCTCATTCAGCAACTCTTCAAGGTAGTGCGTTCCAGTTCTCGGCATTCCAAGGATCGCAAATGGCTGAGGCGCCGGTGCGGTATGGGTCATTGCACGTGTTCCCGACTCAAATAGTTCATGAAAGTTTGGGTGGCGCCAGCACGACGAACTCGCCCACCCCGTTCCGCAGCGAGTCCAGTTTCACCCGCGTGACTTGTTGAGGATTGCTCAAAGACGGCCACAGAAACCCAATTTGGCGTGTGTTGCAGCAGGACGCCGCCTCGGCTCATGGCCCTGTCGTTCCATAGCGCTGATAGATCGATTGGATACCATCCAGGACTTCGCGTGACAGGTTGACTTCCAGGCTGGCGATGTTGTGCTGCAACTGCTGCACGGAGGTGGCCCCTATCAGGGTCGTTGCCACGAATGGCCGGCCTCTGACGAACGACAACGCACCGTGCACTGGATCGATGCCATGTTCACGGAAGAGCGACGTATATGCGAGCGCCGCGTGCTGAGCCCTCTCGTTGCTGTAGCGGAAGAACCGTCCGAACAAGTTCAGCCGCGAGCCAGTTGGCCGGTGGCCCCCCAGGTATTTCCCGGTCAGCGTGCCCATAGCGAGCGGCGAATAGGCGAGGAGCCCCACCTGTTCGCGCAGAGCCATCTCGGCGAGACCATATTCGAAATCCAGGTTGAGCAGATTGTAGGGATTCTGGGTGCTTATCACGCGCGCCAACCCTTGTGCTTCCGCGTGATGCAGGAAGCGCGCAAGGCCCCAAGCTGTCTCGTTGCAGAGCCCGATGTGACGGACGCGGCCGCTCTCGACGAGCGTGCTCAACGCTTCCAGCGTCTCCAGGATCGGAACAGTATCGTCGTCCAGCTCGTACTGGTAGTCGAGCAGCTGGAAGACGTTGGTGCTACGATCTGGCCAATGCAGCTGGAAGAGATCGATATAATCCGTCTCAAGCCTTCGGAGACTGGCGTCCACGGCCTCGAACAGATTGGCGCGAGTGTAGCTGACCCGGCCGTCGCGCACATAAGGTAGGTTCGCTTTTCCTACCCGAGCAGGCCCGACGGCTTTTGTTGCGAGCACAATGTCCTGCCTGCGGCCGGTCTTTCGTATCCAGCTGCCGATGTAACGCTCCGTCAGGCCATGCGTCTCCAGGCGGGGCGGCACGGGGTACATCTCTGCGCTATCGACAAAGTTTATGCCGGCATCGAGGGCCGCGTCCATCTGCGCGTGCGCCTCCGCTTCGTTATTCTGCTCTCCCCAGCTCATTGTGCCCAGGCCAAGCACGCTTATCTTCAGACCGCTGCGGCCAAGTTCGCGAAGCTGCATCGCGATTCTCCTTCTCGTGTGGTCGTGAGTAGCGTCAAGACATCAGGCGCCGACGAAACAGTGCCGCCGACAGAAAGAACGGCAAGATTGTGTAGAGGCAAAGCGCGCCCATATGCAGGCCTATGCTGCCCGCGGGGCGGCCAAGCATTGCCGGACGTATGAGGTCGATTGCATGCGATAGCGGCAAGAATTGCGCTACCTGCTGAAAGGTCTGGGGCAGCTGCGTGATCGGAAACACCGCGCCGCACAAGAACAGCATTGGTGTGAGGACGAGCGTCTGGTAGAAAATGAAGTAGTCGTAGCTGGGCGCAAGCGACGTGACCACCATCGCCAGGCTCGCGAAGGCAAATCCAGTGAGCACGATGACCGGTAGCGCATAAAGGACGGACGGCCAGGTCGCATAGCCCAGCACGGTGGCGACAATCATGATACCCGTACCGGCGAGAAACGCCTTGCTGGCTGCCCATGCCAACTCACCGAGAACGATGTCGCCGAGTGTCATTTGTGTGTAGAGGATCCCTTCCCAGGTTCGCTGGGCGTTCATCCGCGCAAAAGCCGCGTAAATCGTCTCGAATGTCGCAGCCGTCATCGCGCTTGTCGCCACCATGCCGCCTGCAAGGAACGCAACGTAAGACGTGCCGTCGACGCGACCTACAACAAGTCCGAGGCCAAGGCCGAGGCCGAACAGGTAGATCATAGGGTCGGCCAGGTTCCCGAGAATTGACGCAAGTGCTACCTTCTTCCAGGCCAGATAGTTGCGTCGCCATACCGCGATCCAGTTCCAAGCGTTGGCGGGCAGAGCCGCGGCACAACCTTCACCCATAGCTCACTTCTCCATCTCTCGACCGGTCAGCCGCAAAAATACATCCTCGAGATTCGGCGGACGTTGCAGGACACGCAATCCTGCGCGCTCGCGCAGCCGCACTCGCACCTTTTCCGGATCGGGCGCGTAGCAAAAGAGTGTCTCGCCGCTGATTTCGATGCGATCGGAATATGGTCTAATCAGAGAGTCCAGTTCATGCGGATTGCCGCCATAGATCTCGATGACCTCGCACCCGATCAGTTCGTCGATCAGCGCGTGCGGACGTCCTTCTGCGATGTTGCGACCTCTTTCGAGCACGCAAAGCCGATCGCATAACCGCTCAGCCTCTTCCATGAAGTGGGTCGTCAGGATAATCGTCTTACCGCGGGCCAGCAGGAAACGCAGGCGCTCCCAGATGAGGTGGCGCGCGTGCGGATCGAGACCGGTGGTCGGCTCGTCCATGACAAGCAGCTGCGGGTCATTGATCAATGCACGTGCAAGCGTCAGGCGCCGCTTCATGCCGCCCGAAAGTTCGGAGACTCGCGCATCCACCTTGCTTTCCAGGCGTGCGAACTCAAGAAGCGACGGCATGACCGCCTTGACCTTGCGTGTGTTCATGCCGAAGTAGCGTCCGTAGACCAGCAGGTTCTCGCGTACGGTGAACTCAGGGTCGAGGTTGTCGAATTGGGGGACCACGCCGATGCCCCTTCGCGCCAAGCGAGCCCTTGCCGGCACCGGCACGCCGAGCACAGTAATCTTCCCCGCATCAGGCGCTGTCATGCCGAGGATCATACGCGCAATCGTGCTCTTGCCCGCGCCGTTCGGTCCAAGCAGCCCGAAGCATTCCCCCGGGGCAACACTGAACGACAGCTTGTCGACCACAACCTTGTCGCCATATGTCTTGCTCACGCCTGAAAGGTCGATTGAAAACATGGACATGCGCTCATCTTGCCGTGAGGGCGACGCCGTCGGCTGGCGCTTCTTGGGTTACCTGCGTTTTCGTATAGAGCAGGCCGTCGCACCATACGTGTTCAATGCGTCCCCATTCGCAGGCCGCGGCAGCATCCGGGAAGAAGCCCCGTCCATGGTAATTGGCACTCGTGTTGCAAAGCAGCGGAATGCCCGTCAGCTTTTCATATTCGACGATGAGCTCGGCGACTTCATGTAGAGAGTGCCTGGATATGGTCTGCAATCGTGCCGATCCATCGAGATGGACAACAGCCGGAATTTTGTCCTGCCATTCCAACCGCGTCTGATGATCGAACAACATATAGGGATCCGGAGTTCCAGGGCTGAATATATCCGGCGCCCGGTCCTCCAGGCATATCGGCGCCACGGGCCGGAAGTGTTCGCGAAATTTGACGTCGTTCAGAAAATCCTTCATTTCCGGCGAAGTCGCGGCTGCCAGAATGCTTCGGCCTCCCAGCGCTCGAGGCCCAAGCTCGGCGGCCCCGGAAAGGAAAACCACGGGCTTGTTGCTGGCGAGGATGGTGGCAAGTTCGGGCATGCCGCATAGCTGGGCCTCCCATCCCGGCGGCACACGCCCGATCTGCAGGGCCGGGCCGCTGTAGACCGACCATTCCAGGGGCACGAAACCTTGCTGCTCCACCATTGCGCAGCAAGCGGCGCCGATTGCCGAGCCGCTGTCATTCGGAAATGGCGGTACCCAGACGGCATCGAACAGGCCGGTCTCCCGTAGTGCACTGTTCCATTTGATATTGAGACCGCAGCCCCCGGCTATACACAAGTTCTGAGGTCCCGGAAACGAATGGCGCCGCACAGCATTTGTCATTTCCTGGACAAGGAGACGCTCAAGGAAGAGATGAAACGACGCAAGCACGTCTTCCGGTGCCTTCGTCTCCAAACGCACCACGCTGGCTTCGAAGAAACCATGCACAGCTGCGAGCGAGGACTCGGCGTCCGTGATGTTGGCGCGGTAGCGGCGGGCAAGTGCCGTATCGGCCGCAAAGTGCTCCTCGTAAAGCTCCTGAAATACCGCGACGATATCTTCGTCAACCGAGCCGAGCGCGATATAGGCCATCAGCTTGCCAGCCACCCCTAGGTCCCAACCTCCCCGGCTCGCCTTCCTATAGGGTCCGAAATAATGGCCCGCCGCGGCGTAGGCCTGGCCTATCACCGGGAACAGGCTTTCGAGAAACCGTGCGCCTCGGCCGTCCACATGATAGAGGCGCGGAAAGATGCAGCCGTCCCAAACGAGGCAGAATGCGGGTTGTCCGGTGTTGGCGAAGGGGCTGGTGCAGTATGCGGAGGCCACGTGGGCCGTAACATGAGGATAGCTCTTGTAAGGAAATACCCGGTCGTCGAGAATGAGCCCGGAGCCGTCGAGGGATTCGAGAAGGCCATCGGCATGGCGTTCGACATAAGGTGCCCCTTTTAGAGTTAAGGGTGCCACTCCACTGAGGACCTGGAACTGTGACTCGTCCTCCCCATCCCAGCCGTCGATAACGAATTGATCGATATCGCGCGGATTGAGACCGTGTTGCGCCAAAGCGGCGACAACTGCGTCGAGATTGTCGACGGTTTGATATCGCGGATTGTTGTCCCGCTTCTCCTGCTCAATGCAGAAGACGAGCCGTCCGTCCTCGACAAGCGCAATCGCCCCGTCATGGGTCAGCTTGATACCACAGATGCGCATAGTGTCTCCATGTCTAAAGTCGACGGTTCAGTTCGTCAGGAAGCAGAAACCGGATTGCGGAAGCGGGCGATCAAGCAGTCTTCGTTGACCGACTCGCCCCGGCACTCGAGCCGTTCTACCTCGAACAAAGTTTCGTTCAGCATGCCGATGACCGTCTCAGCACCAGCAACGTGGCCCCAGCGACGGCAATTGGCGTCGCGCGCCGATCCGAAAACCAGATGTCCTCCTGGCGCAAGCATCCGCACCAGATTGCGGACGGCGGCCCGCATCTCGGCTATTCCTCCAACGTAGTAGAGCACTTCCGCCACAACGATCAGATCGAACCGCTCATCAGGTGAAAACTGTTGAACATCAGAGACTATCCAGCTGATGTGCGGCGGCTCATTCATCCGTCGGCGCGCTCTTTCTATAGCTTGAGGCACAACATCGATCACGGTGAGGCGTTGGCAGTGAGGTGCTAGCTGCACCGTGAAGGCGCCGGCGGCGCACCCCACTTCGAGCGCATTTAAGATAGATCCCTGGGCAAGCGACAGGCGGAGCATTTGCGTGTGACGCTCACGCTCGAATGGATTGGCATCGAGTCCCCACGGATCCTCTGCCGCCAGTTCATGATTCAGCAATTGATAATTATCGATCTGTGTCAACTCGATCACCTCGGGTGTGTAGCTCTTACTCGTCGCTGCAAATGCATTCAGACGTCACTAGCCTCGAAGAGTCGCGCGCAAGGTTGAGCCTTCGAAGCGGTGTCATATGTCCCGAACATTCTGTAGCGCGACATTCAGTCGTCGGACGTTGGACGGGGGCCTGTTCCGCCGCTTTCTTCGACGAGCTGCCAGCAGAGCTGCGCGACAGCCAGTCGCTATTGCTCAGTGTGCACAACGCGTAGGCCTTCAAGGGCAGCAACAGAAAAATGTTGATGAATGTGTGCAGAGAAAAGCCCAGGAATCGGAGTTGGCGGGCCCGAAACGCTACAACGGTGCAGCGAACCATCGTCATGGCCACAATCATCAGGGCTGTCCACCAAGGCACGGTGCCTGTCAGTGCGAGCTGTGCGAGCCCCGTCAGCACTGATAGCGCCAGAAGCAGTGGCCCGAGATTCTGTCCGACCACGTCCAGCGTCAAAAAGCGATTGAGGCCGGGCAGCAGGCGCAGCCCAAGCAACGTATCCCGGAACGTGCTGCGTGCCCAGCGCAGTTGTTGGCGCAGATACGGCCCTAGTTTGTTCGGAACGACTGTAGCTGCGATTGCGCTCGGCACGTACTCGGTTCGAAAGCCTGCCTTTAACATCAGAATGGTGAGATGCCGATCCTCACCGAAGTCGCTCGGCTTGCCCCGGAAATATTGTGACTCGTACTGGTCCAACAGCATAACGAGCGCAGAGCGGCGATACATGGCACATGGGCCGCAGCAGCACATAACGGCACCGAAGCGAGCCTGTGCCGCACGCTCCTCGTTGCAAGCCAGCCAGTACTCCATATCGATCAAACGGGTCAGCCAACTGTCGCTGCGGTTGCTGGCCGTCAACTGTCCCATGGCCGCACCGACGGCCGGATCCTGCATCTTGGGTACGAGCTTCGTGATGACATCGGACGCGAGTATCGTGTCAGAGTCGACGTTTAACACCAGATCGCCATGAGAGCGGCGTATCGCGGCGATCTGTGCCTTGCGCTTTCCGACATTCTGAGGAAGCAGAATGATATCGAACCTGGGGTCGCGCGCGAAGGTCTCGTGCACGGGTCGCAAGGCGTCGCGATTGCCAGAACCGTCATCCACGACATAGACGCGCATTTCCCCGGCGTATTGCTGATCTGCAATGGAAGCCAGGCACTGCGAAAGCGTGTCCGGGTCTTCGTTGAAGCAGGGTACGATGACGTCCACGCTCGGCAGCCCGTCGAAGCCGACCGGGCGCTCAGACGCCGATGAATCGAATGCCGGCTGAGAGTAAACGGCCTGCATGCTTTTATAAGCAGTCGAAAGCAGCGCATAAAGCGAGATGGCGACGGTACTGGTTGTATCAAGAAAATTCATGGGATCTCTTCTTCAGTGATCTTGAGGAAGCGAGCGGATTACAAAACCGCGGCCATGCAAGGCCGGAATCAGTCTGGATAGCGCCAAGATGGTCTGCTCGCGCAGATTGCGGCCAGTGCCGGGCTGCATTTCGTTGGGAGGACATCCGTCGTGCAAGAGCACAATTGCGCCCGGCCGGACAGAGTCGAGCACTGCATCGACAATGGCGTCGACGCCAGGGCGGGACCAGTCTCGAGGATCTACCGACCAGTGGACCCCGGTCAGCCCAGCCTTCGCCGACGCCGTCAGCACTTCTTCGCTCCAGATGCCATACGGAGCACGGATGTGCCGTAGCGAGGCGTGAGGGGACGACGCCTTGATGGCCCTGTTCGCCTCGAGTATTTCACGCTCTACTTCGCCTGGTCCGCATTTGGACAGGTCCGGATGTGTCATCGTGTGGTTAGCGACCTCGTGCCCTTCCGCTACCATTCGCTGGACGAGGCTCGACTGGTCGGCCGCGAACTGGCCAATGACGAAGAATGTTGCCGGAACCCGGTGTTCCGCCAGCAAATCGAGGATTGCCGGCGTGCAAAATGGGTGAGGACCGTCGTCGAACGTCAAGTAAACGCTGCGCTCAGCGATAGCGTCAGTGCACCCGCTGCGCACTTCAGACAAACAATCGGGGTGTGTCATAGCTCTGGTCCGTTTCGATCGATGATCGAGCCGGTTGGCCAGTCGGAGATCGATCGTTTAACCGGCAGAACGATGACAAGTGGGTCATCGATGCGTATGGGCGGTTTGTCGAGACGCGCCTCTGGCAGGGTGAACCGCACCTGAACCCCAGACATGACGGTCAACAGACCGTACCGGGCGAATCTCTCAACATGTTTGCGCAGCGCGTGCCGAACTGTGCCGAAAGCGAAGGGAACGCCAAGCTCCTGCAGTACTGGAAGCATGACATGGATCGAATGCGCGATCCCGAGTCCCTCGAGGTCTGGACGTACCCCGTACAATCCCAGTTCAGCCACGAGTTGGTCGACGTCGCCAACCTTGATGAAACGGCGCAGCAAGCCCATGTGGGCAGCAACTCCCCCGGAATCATAGGCGATTGCCCGAAGCTCAGGCCTTGCTCCGGCCCAACTTCGACTACCCTCGAAGGGTTTTGCATTGAACTCGCCGGTCGGCCCATAGGTCTTTCGAAAGAACTCGCAGAGCTCTACATGGTCGGAGAGTTGCAACTCGTTTTCCCAGCATAGACGCCATTGCACCTCAGAGCGCATGCAAAGACCTCCTCATTTTGCTGCTGCTAGCGCCCGATCACACGATCGAAGCTGCGAGCGATAGTTGAATCGTCAGAGGCTGTCGTCAGCGATCGCAATGACCTGTAACTGGAACGCTCAAGCCTTTCGTAACACCCTTCCGGAACTGCTGGGCTGCCTCACCACTTCCGGTCCTTCCTGCGCCACTCGCAAATGTGCCGTCGATGGAACTTGATTTCCGTCAAGTGATGGCCTTCTAATGGAGCAGGCGGATAAATTCGTAAAATCGATTGTTTGGATGGCATGCATCCACGGTATGGATGGCTTGGCGGCCCACGAGCTAATTTGTCCTGTGTCGTTCTGGACCTCTGACGGGCGAGCTGGCAGGCGCTCAGCATCAATGGGCTCCGTCCGGCCGTCTGTCGCGGTTACGCACCGGCTGAGGATGTCCTCAGATCGAAAACTAACGATCCTACTTCGGCCCGCCTGGGGATCCGATGGAGCGGACAGCCGCTCGGTGGAGTCGCAAGACGTCGCCCAATCGGCGGCCGCGTCCTAACGCCAGCAATTGCAAAGCGCCAATTCAACATATGGATGCATGCCATCCATACAATCGATTTTACCAATGTTGCGGAAAGCGGCATGGATGAAAGACGCGAATTCTCGTGCAAAACCACTTGAACCGTCGCGCCTAATGTTAACTGCTACACGGACCTATGCGAGGACATGCGACCGCTACACGAATACAACCCCGTATTTCGATGAGTGACGGCTTTCACTTCGCGCAGGCCTCACGCGGAAATCTCTCCGTGATTGTGTGCGTCTGCCTGGCCTTGGCGGCCACTAAGCAAAATGAAGACTGACCACCGGGTAGATTGAACAAGACAAAGTTCCAGTGTGGAACGGCAGATGCAGCTGGCCCGCTCAGCTTCGTTGCGCAGGGAATGAACCAGGAATTTGGGTGAGGGCAATGGCCGATCAACTGGCAACCGAGATTATCGAAAAGATAAAAGCTCATGCTGACAAAGACAAAGAAATTACGATGGACTCGGAGCTCGGGGATCTTGAAATCCATTCGCTCGAACTGACCGAGATCGTCTTTGATCTCGAGGTTGCCTACGGCATTGAAATCGAGATGAGCACTTCCGAGGCCTGGAGCAATCTCAAGAACGTCGGCGACCTCGTCGAGGCGACACGCGCTTTGATTACGGCCAAGAGTTAGCTTTCGCATGGCCCGGTCCCGTATCGTTATAACCGGCCTCGGCGGCATCTGCGGCTTGGGCGTCAGCGTGCCCTCCATCTGGGAAGCGATGCGCGCAGGCCGATCGGCGATCGGCGAGATCACCAGGGTCCCCCTCCATAAGACGAAAATCCGCACAGGGGCAGAGGTCAAGCAGTTGCCCGAGGTCGAGTTCGATCGAAAGCGTCTTGCGACGATGGACCGCTATAGCCTGCTGGCAGTTCTTGCCGCCGGCGAGGCGCTTCGGCAATCGGGGCTCACCGCCGACAATGTCAACACCGATCGCACCGGCGCGGTCGTCGGAACAGCCATCTTCGGTGCTGAGACGCTTGAAGAGAACTACCGCGGGCTCTTCATCGCCGGGAAATCACACACGAATGTCTTTGCGGTGCCTCGCTCCATGCCAGGCGCACCGGCCAGTCAGGTGAGCATGGTCTACGGGCTGCGTGGGCCGGTGTTCGGCGTAACGTCGGCGTGCTCGTCGTCAAACCACGCGTTCATATCTGCGATCGACCAGCTGAGGCTCGGCAGGGCTGACGTCATGTTGGCCGGCGGTACCGACGCGCCGTTCGCCTACGGTGTGCTGAAGGCTTGGGAGGCGCTGCGCGCCGTCGCCCGCGAGACTTGCCGGCCGTTCTCGGCCGATCGGGACGGCTTGGTGCTCGGCGAAGGCGCGGGCATGGCGGTCCTCGAAACCTATGAGCACGCCGTGGCGCGCGGCGCTCCGATCCTTGCCGAGCTTGCCGGCACTGGAATGTCCGCAGACGCATCCGACATTGTCGCACCGACCGTCGAAGGCCCGATCGCCGCAATCAAGGCCTGCCTTGCCGATGCCGGGCTCCTGCCCGCGGACATTGACTATGTCAACGCTCACGGCACAGGCACCAAATACAACGACCGGCTCGAGACCCAGGCAATTCGCCGCGTCTTCGGCAATCACGCCGATGTCCTTTCGGTGTCCTCGACCAAGTCGATGCATGCCCACTGCATGGGGGCATCCGGCGCTCTCGAGCTGATTGCCTGTGTCATGGCGCTTCGCGACGGTCTAATCCCGCCGACCGCGAACTACCGGGAGAAGGATCCCGAATGCGACCTCGACGTGACACCCAACATTCCGCGCGAGCGCAAGGTGCGGGCAGCGATCAGCAATTCTTTCGCCTTCGGCGGCACCAACGCCGTGCTGGCAATCACGGCGGCCTGACGACTCCACGCGAAGTAGAAGACCTAACGATGTTCGTGGTTTACTCAATCAGGGCTCGCCTGAGTGGGTACCGAGCCCTTGCGTGTCCGCAACACGCAGTTGGGTACCTCGGGGCAGACTTCGTACACGTCAAAAGAAAAAGAGCTGCTATAGCTCTGGCCCGTTGCGTTCTATCGTCATACCGGCGGGCCAATCGGAGATTGACCGTCCCACTGGCAGAACGATGACAAGTGCATCTTCGATACGCGTGGGCGGCTTGTCGAGACGAGCTTCCGGCAGCGTGGACTGCACGCGAAGCCCCGACAAGACAGTCACTGGACTATGCCTGCCGAACCTCTCAACATGGCGCTCCAGCGCGGGCCTGACCGTGCCGAAAGCGAACGGAACCTCAAGCTCCTGCAGCGTTGGAAGCATGACGCGGATTGAATGACTGATTCCGAGTCTTTCGAGATCCCGACGCACCCCATACAAGCCAAGTTCAGCCACCAGCAGGTCAACCGCACCAACCTTGATGAAACGGCGCAACACGCCCAGATGGGCCGCTACACCGCCCGAGTCATAGGCAATCGCACGAAGCTCTGGCCTCGCTCCGGCCCAACTTCTGCTGCCTTCGAATGGTTTGGCGTTGAATTCGCCGGTCGGACCATATGTCTTTTGAAAGAACTCAGCGAGTTCGATATGGTCGGCGAGTTGCAACTCATTTTCCCAGCACAGCTTCCACCGCACCTCAGAGCCCATGCACAGACCTCTCCTTCTTTGTTTAGTTCTGAGACAGGCTACGCGATTGAAAGCGAGCTTCTGAAGCGGGCACGCACAATGCGCTGCTAGCCGATGAAGCTCGTGGCATAGCGCGATGTTCCAGAGCTGATACGTGTTCCAACCACT
The DNA here is from genome assembly GCF_002944405.1 of Sinorhizobium fredii. Lineage (NCBI taxonomy): Bacteria > Pseudomonadati > Pseudomonadota > Alphaproteobacteria > Hyphomicrobiales > Rhizobiaceae > Ensifer > Ensifer fredii. The sequence goes on from NZ_CP024309.1 coordinate 432,131, forward strand.
TCGGTTACTTCCTGCACCACTCGCAATTTGCCGTTGATGCCTTGATTTCTTTCGATTGACCACGATCTAATGGAGTAAGCCGGTAAATGCGTAAAATCGATAGTTTGGTTGTCATGCATCCACGCCATGGATAAATGAGGAAATGCGTTTCAAGGGCCTTGATCTAAATCTCCTCGTCGCGCTCGACGCGTTGATGACCGAACGGAACCTCACGGCTGCGGCACGCAGCATCAATCTCAGTCAGCCGGCCATGAGCGCGGCGGTCGGGCGCCTGCGCACCTATTTCGACGATGAGCTCTTTACAATGATTGGCCGTGAGCTGATTCCGACGCCACGTGCGGAACGGCTTGCGCCGGCGGTCCGCGAGACCCTGCTGCACGTCCAGGTCTCGATCATTTCCTCGGATCCGTTTGACCCGGCCCAGTCGGATCGTCGCTTCAAAATCATCCTCTCCGACTACGCTACACTCGTCTTTTTCGAGAAGATCGTGGAGCGCGCTGCGCGCGAAGCGCCCGGCGTCAGCTTCGAATTTCTGCCTCTTGCGGACGACTATGAGGATCTCCTTCGGCGCGGCGACATCGATCTTCTGATCCTGCCGGAAATCTTCATGTCAAACGCTCATCCCAGAGCGAAACTGTTCGACGAGGTACATGTGTGCGTCGGTTGTCGCACGAACGAGCAACTGTCGGAGCCGCTTACATTCGAGAGATACATGTCTATGGGGCATGTTGTGGTCAAGTTCGGCAATACGCGCAAGCCATCCATCGAGGAATGGTATTTGCTCGAACACGGCATGAAGAGACGTGTCGACGTTGTCGTGCAGGGCTTCAGCATGATCGCGCCCATGGTATCTGGTACCGAGCGTATAGGGACCATGCCTCTGAGACTGGCGCAGCGTTTCGCAAAAACAATTCCCCTGCGGATCGTCGAGCTCCCGTTGCCACTTCCCCCATTCACCGAGGCAGTCCAATGGCCTGCCCTTCACAATAGTGATCCTGCGAGCCTCTGGATGCGCGATATGTTGGTAGAGGAGGCATCCCGCATGGCTTTGCCGCGGGAGTCCAGGTGACGTCCCGGCGTCCCGGTTCAAGCGTTCAAGCCGCAGCGCGGGGTGCCGCCATCGTGGTGCAGAGTACAACACGGGCGTCTTAGCTGAGCCTAATCGCAGCCGCGACAAACATGGCTGAGCTTCGAGCTGGTGTACTCATCGTCAGGCAACTCGCTCAATAATTTCCGACCGAATGGTTGTCGCGGTATAGAGCGAAGCCTCTAATGGAAGGCTTCCAAATGCGAGTTGGCACAGCAGATAGTTGGCGCCTGCCGCGTCCAGCTGATCAAGAAGGGCTTGCCGCACAGAAGCTGCCGTTCCTGCTACGCACAATTCACTTTCGATCGCTGCATCGAAGGTCAAAGGGAGATTTGGTGGTGTCGGGAGCCCGTTGAGTTCGTAGAGAAACTTAAAACTTTCGAGCCACCGGGCGTAGGCAGGCATCGCGAGCGAAACCGCTTCTTTTTCCGAGCGTCCGATTACAACCATGCGAAGCAGGCCCAGAAACGGCGCTCGATCGCCGATGTCAACGCTGCGCTCTCGGTGGGCGCGGTAGGCGTCAGTAACCTTGCGAACTGAAGAGGCAGGCCCTACGCACGCGATGTTTGAACCGTGCGCAGCCGCCCAGCTTGCGGACTCCGGTCGATTGGTGGCGATCCATGTCGGCGGATGCGGACGCTGATATGGCCTCAGCGTCAACGGAACGCTGTTCAGCTCGAAATAGTCGCCTTGATGGGATAGCGTGCCCCCTCTCATCGCATTCATAAGTATCTTGCTGGCTTCCGCATAGCGTTCTGGTGCCGCGTCCGCACCGATCCCGAAGTAACCCAATTCGATCGGGAGAGAGCCGCGCCCTATGCCCAGCTCTAACCTGCCACCGCTCAATTGGTCCAGCATGCAGATCTCTTCAAACGCGCGTAGCGGATGACAAAGGCTAAGCAGCATTACCATTGGGCCGAGACGAATCTGCTGGGTGCGCTGTGCGACGCTCGACAGAAACAGATTTGGCGACGGACCTCTCCCATGAGGGGTAAAATGGTGCTCTGCGAGATGATACGCATAGAAACCGAGGCGATCACACGCCTCCGCCAGCGTCAGGCGATCCGCGTATTGTCGGGCGATATCGCTGCCGTCCTCGTCCAGGTGATCGAAGATGCCGATGGCGAGGTTAGAAGAAGAGGCGTTTCTCATTCAATTATCTCCAACTCTGGCGCGGAAATCTGGATATTTTGGCCGTCGGCCCCAAGCGGCCGCTGGGATTGATGTGTCTCTGGTCCGAGAATTGCCTTTGCTCCTCATTTCGATATTGGTCCTCTCAGCGGCATCGGACAGCGCGGCAGCGGTGACCGTCAATCCGCACGGCTTAGCCCTGGAGCTTTGCTGAGTGGCTCCAGCGAAAGGCGATGCCATTCTTGGTTCGCGGTTCTACGAAGCAAGGATGTGGGCTTGGCTGAATTTGGAAGATCAGTGAGTTAAGCGTGCCTCTGGCTTAGCAGTCAGAATCAACGGCCAGGGTCGTGCTGAAGCCGGCCAGAAATGTCTCTGACAGCTGTGAGGAAAGCATCCATTTGGGCTCTTGTACCGATGCTGACGCGAATGCAGTTTTCGAGGCCATCTTCAGGGAATACGGCAACGAGTATCTTTCGCTTCTTCAGAGATGCTTGCCACCAAGTTCCGTCTTGCCCTGGAGGCACTTGGGCCAGCAGGAAATTGGCATTGGAAGGTGTCACGGAGAAGCCAAGTTGCGACAGCGCCACGCACACTCTCTGTCTTTCCCGCTTGATATGTATGTGGTTCTCTTCATACGCTTCACGATGGGAAAGGATGCCGATGCCAACGGCGTGGCCGATCACGTTCATGTTGAAGACGTTCTGAAGATTACGCAGCCTTCCAACAAGCTCAGGATGACCCAAACCGAAACCAATCCGAATGCCGGCGGCGGCATAGCTTTTCGAAAATGTTCTCAAGATCAGAAGGTTCGAATAGCGATCGAGAAGGCGCAACGCATTGTCCGGCGCAAAGTCGACATAGGCCTCATCCAGCACGATCAATCGGTCCGACTGGGCTACGAGGCTCTCGATTTCGGCAACCGGAAGAAACGTTCCGGTAGGATTGTTCGGATTGGCTAATAGGATGAACTTGGCATCCTTGGCAGGGCCGAATAGCAGTTGCTCTGTCGGCAGCAAACAAGCTTCGGTCAATGGTATTTCGAGAAATCGAGCGCCCTGCAAAGTGGCTAGTTTGCGGTTGAACGAAAATCCTGGCGAAATCATCGCCACGGTGTCGCCTGGACTAAGGAAAGCCTTGTAGATAAGCCCCAGAAGTTCAGAGGATCCGTTACCGGCGATCACCTGATCCCTGCACAGCCCATACGCTTTAGCGGCTGCTTCCCTCAAGCTGATGTTATCATCTTGCGGATAGAGATATTGGCGTTCGAGCGCCGCAACGGCGCACTCCATCACGGGCGCCGGCAGCGCAAATGGATTCTCATTCGTGTTGAGTTTGACACAACGAGCATCAGGCACCGTACAAATGGACGGCAGCGCATTTAACTCACTCGCCTGTTGCGAAAGAGATGAAAGCACGCTCTGCAGTTTTGCGTCAGGCATATCTTTCTCCGTTTCAGTCTCCACGTCCGAGGACTCGCCGTGTAGTTGAGTGCTAAGCGGAGTGGAGCCCAGTTTTGCGTCCCACTTTGGAGCGTGGCCGAATCTTCTGCGTCAGATCGCCACGCCGTAGAAGCAGGCTCACGAGACCAGACTGACAGAGGAGGGTCAACAATTTTTCTTGCGAGATGATAGGATTCTATCTTTAAATCTATCATCATGATAGATTTCTAAAGCTCGCGAATCTCGGTCGAATTTGGAACATTTTCCGGCAAGTAGATGTCGAAGGGCAGGTCGATTTGCCCTGAAGGAATTGCCGTTCCGGTTTCGATGACCCGCGCCATCAACGTCGTCAGCTCGCGGCACAGCCGCCGTAATGGCGTGGCGATCGCCATCGTGATGACGCCATCTACCAGCGCCGCCCGTGAGTCCGGTGTAATCTCATTGACGATCGCGACAAGATCCCGGCTCTCGCGCCCCTCGCGCAGAGCCGCGATGGCTCCCTCCATAGCGCCACCGGGCACATAAAAACCGACGAGCTCAGGTACATGGTGAATGAGATCGAGAGTGGCTTCATAGGTGAGCTGCCGTGTCTCAGGGCTCACCAACGTAGCGAGCACCTCGAAGCTCTGCGCGTTCTCACGGAAATACGAACGGAAGCCGATCTCCCGAAGCTCCTCCCCCAGGCAACGGTGACTCGCAACGAAGACCGCCACTTTGCCCGGCCGTTTTGCGGCCTTGGCCACCATCCAGGCAGCCGTTCGCCCGACTTGCCGGTTGTTAAGCCCGACATAGCCGGCGCGCGCGCCCGCAGCGAAATCGGAAAGCAGGGAGAAGACCGGGACGCCCTTTACCTTCAAATCTTCGACTGCTTCCGTGATCGTCGGGTGGTCCGGAGCGACCATGGCAATCGCATCGCAGCGTGCGCCCATATTTTTGAGTAGCACGACCAGGTCGCCGGGTGCATTCGACGTAACGAACTCGATGGACGGAATGCCATGAAAAGAGGATGCGGCCTTCACTGCCGCCTCGACTTCGCGTGCAAGGCCGGCAAAGAAGGGGTGCGCGGGCTTCTTGAGGATAAAACCCAGCCGGTAGTCAGGGAGATTGCGCTGCCTCCGCTGCTCCATGAGGCGAGCCGTAGGATAGCCGAGCGCGCGCGCCGCCTCGTAGACGCGCCGCGCGGTCTCTTCCCGTACCGGATAGCGGGCGTTCAAGACTCGATCGACCGTCGCAACGCTTAGTCCGGATTCGCGTGCGAGATCGCATATTGTGGGACGCTTGGTCATGGCTCTGTCTGATAAATCGTCATCGGAAAGGATGCAAAGACATGATGTATTTTGATGGATATTCATCAATCCATCCACCGCATCGATGCAGCATCGCAGCAGAAGAGCGGCCGAGGCAGGGACGCGATAAATGGAGGTAAAGCGTGCGGGCGAGGTCAACTTTTCGTTGTGCCTACGGTTCCCCTGGAAAGCCATGGCCGGGTCGCGCAACTCCCCTCAGCAAGGCCGGGACGATCGCCCTGTGCAAGGGAATTGCCGCGGCGAAAAAGAGCCCACCGATCGAGCTGCGGCGGCGCACCAAGGTGGTCATTCCGATAACCTGGCCATCGGCAGGGCCGTCACGAACATCCACCACAATACGAAAATGCAAGTGCCGCGCATCATAGCCGACGACGGTTTCCCGATTGCCGCTATGCATGATCGGAATGCTGCCGATCAGGTCGGATTGCGTGGGCTGCGGGGCTGCGTTCAGCCCAAGGGCAACTGCCACGCAGTTGCGCCATTCCCCAAAACTTCGCAACCAGCCCGCTGCGTTCCGAAGTGCTCGTAGTGCCGCTTCGGCGGCAGTCATTCGCTCGGCGAAGAGGAGAAGCTCGTGACGATCGGCCCAGTCTGCTCCCGGAAGCCAAGGGTTCGGCAAACTGACGGGCACCCTTCGTGGTCTCATGAGTGCTTCCTTTCGCCTTTGCTAGACCGGGGCGCTCGCCGCCACCCTCAATGATCCATGATTGCTCCGGAAGCAGGTACCGGCTAGGAGGCCGCTTGTCGCAGCCGAGCGCCAATCGTCGCACAATGCGTCCGGCCAAAAAGCTGCAGCGGCTTTAAAACGACATGCATCAAAGCCAAGGAGTAAGCCATAGAGGCGGAACGCTGGAGCACGGCAATGGCGTCGGCAGAGCAGGCCGCCTGCTCAAATGCAAATCGGTTGGCAGTTCGCGAGCCCTGCGTCACGGCGGGCCCGCTACTGCATGTCTCGTTAAAATCGACCTCGATTTGAGGACAAAGACATGCAGCAATTCAAAGTGCCACAGCGTCCTTTGCGCGTCTGATAAGACGCGCGGCGCTGTAGTCAATCAGGAGTTGGCGCCACTGGTCCGCTCAGCGGCGCGCTGCACGATTGTTGCGCCAAAAAGATGATTCGGGTTATCGTCCGCGCAAAATGCGCCGAAGATCATTTCGGCTTAGCAAGGTATTCCAAACTTACAACGGAGAAAAACCGACCGGACCAGAAAAGAAAAACCGCCCCGAAACGAATCCGGAAGCGGTTTGCTAAATAATCAATTTTGCCAAATCGTAACTAGCAAACCTCACTTCCCCCGTCAACTTAAAAAACACCGTTTCGGTGAATGGGTTTGCTTTGTCTGGTCTCCAACACAGGAGACGAGAGTGCGAGAACCGACGCCACCAAAGCGGTCGATCGGCCGTAGACAGACGCCCACACGTGCCGAATTCCGCCGGCTGGCACTATCGGCTGAAATCGGGACCGTGACACGCGGACAGCTCGCCGTGCTTGCGCAGAATCTGCCCTGCACGGGGATCGTCAATGCGACCGAAGCGTATCTTTTGACCACACTGATCAACACGGCACCTGCGGAAGCCTTCGACAAAGGCGGCCGGCCAATCATCTTCAAGTCGAACCAGCAACTCGCTTTCGAAATCAATCGTTCGGCTGGACGCGTAAGCCGGCTGCTGTCGAGGCTTTTCGATGCCGGGCTGATCACCATGCAGGACAGCGGCAACTACAAACGATATCCCACCCGAGACGTCGAAGGCGTCATTGTCGACGGCTGCGGGATCGACCTGCGAATACTCATCGTTCGTTACCGCGAGCTTGATGAACTCGTAAGGCAAGCCAGGGTCGAAAAGGCCGCCGCAAATGCCGCGCTGCGGCGGTATCGCGGGACGTTGCGAAACCTGCGACGAGCGCTCGCATCCGCCTACTGCCTTCCCCAGCGCATCCGGGCGCGGCTTGAAGTGCGTCTTGAAAAAGTCGCCACCTTGGTCGGCATCGCGACGCGGGCACCAAGCGCCCTTTTACTCCGCGCGACCGCGCTTCTTGAGTGGTTTGTCGAACGGGCTATGCGTCTCCCCCGTCGACCTGAAGTCGCGTTCGCGCCACAAGATTCGGCATGCAGGTGTGCCGAAAGCGGCATGCACAGACAGAGTACAAGCCCTGATTCACATGAAGAGAGTAGCGATAGCCAGTGTACGGCTACTGCCGGACCAATGACTTCAGCCAGGGAATTGACTCCTGAAGCAGGCCGCAGGCGCGCAGTCAAACAACCACGTCGTTCGCGGCAGGAGATGGTCGCACTGCAGGACATATTGCGAGCCATACCAGCACTGAGCACTTACGGTTTGGCGCTGCCCCGCAGTTGGGCCGATCTCGCCCGGATCGCTCCGCAAATGTGCCGAATTGCCGGTATTTCGGACGATGCGCGGCGCCGCGCCGTCGATCAGATGGGCGAGCACCGGGCCGCCGTTGCGATCGCGATTACCCTCCAGAAGCTCGATCGGCAGGAAGTCTCCTCGCCAGACGGCTATCTGCGAGCAATGACCGAGCGGGCGGGCTCCGGCGAACTACACCTTTCCCGTTCGATCTTCGGGCTCGCAGCCCGCTACACCATGGAGCCGCTGCCTTAAGTTGGAAATGAAAACTTGGGCACGTGAACAGAAGAGCGTTCAAGTGTGCTCTTTCGTTGTCGCATGCCCGACAATATCCGACAAACGTCACAACAGTCTTGAAGTACCACCGTACTTCCAGGCGAATTTCTCCTTGGCACGGTAGGTGCAAGGCTATTTCCAGCCGCATCACACGCCGGGAGAAGGGCTTTGTCGCAAACTGATACGCAACGACACGAGTGCTCCACGTTTTCACACGTCGGCGCCGTTAGCGCCCACGGCTTGCACGACCGCCCTTCGTTCAACACGAGGAAAGAACGTGGCGCACAGGATCTAAACACATTCACCAGAAAAGTGGTGCTTGCACCTGGGGATCGTAGGGCAAGGGAACTCGGTCGGGCAGTGCACGACAGGCGTCCGGCTCTCACGCCAGTGGAAACCTGTTGCAGCGGCGCCGTCGCAAGATCTAGAGATCGTGCGCCCCGTTGGATGCGGACGCAGGATCGAAAGGGACCGACCCATGCCGATTGCCATGAAAAGGCTGCGGACGAAGCGCCTCGCCAAAAATGGCGTTGAAGCGGTGGTAATGTGCGAACGGGCTACCGCGTGCGTCTATCGCCGGGCTTAGCCTCGCTCACGTGTGCAGGAGCAACATGCAGCCTCCGGCGCCACCGCCTTTTCGAGCGTAAGCTCAACAATGCCCTTTGGCTGAATAGGTCACTCAGTTGCCAAGCAGGTGATTGGCCGTGGGCATTCGCCCCAATGGGCGGTCGGAAATACCCATTCAGCAACCAACTCCGAAAGCCGTGCGCAACGGTGGAGTTTCAACCGGAGCAGTCCAATCCCGCTTCTTTGGGATGGCGTCCTGGCACGGTTCCGGATCTTCCACGATCAACCCGCGAGGGGTCCGTGCGCCAAGCTGCGGCCGCTGCCGCTTCGCGTTGCGGTGATCGCGTCCGGAAGCCGTGCCCTTGAGGAGCCATCGAGCGGGATTGGCCCGCTCCGATTGGAGGCTCTCGAATGTCGCACGATCTCTCACTCGCACAGTCCCACGCATTTCAGCTTTCCCGCGACCTGATGGTCCCGGTCACCCTCTTCACCGTCGACGGCCAATACGGCGTTCTCCCGTCCGACGAAATCGAGCCGGACGACGTTCTTGAAATCGTCCATGAATACACGCCTTGGCCTTGAGCCACCGGCATAGCCTGCGGCCTGCCGCTTGCGAGCGGCAGGCCGCAAGGGAGGCTTCGCCGCGGCCGACCTTTGCATGATTCACCAAATTGCCAGCCGCGCCCTTGCGTCCTTTGCTCTTCGCGGCCGCTCAAGCGGCGGACGGATAGAGCTGACGAATTGGAGGCGATCGCTCTCGCGATCGGAAGGAAAATGGAGAGACGAGAAATAGAAGCGCTCCGCGACAAGGTAAGCTGCGTCGCGGTGCTGGAACAGGCCGGTTTTGCCAACGACGCCAAGGAAAGCACCCGGCGGGCCCTGAAGTTTCGGCGCGGCGGCGAGATCATTATCGTCACGCATGAGGGCCGCGGATGGTTCGACCCTCTCAGCGATGCAAAAGGCGATGTCTTCGGGCTCGTCCAGCATCTCGATCGCGTCGCCTTCCTGGAATGCCTCGAAAAGGTCGCGGGCCTCGTGGGGTTCGAAGTTTCCGGCCCCAAGTGGCAGCCTCTCATTGCTGACGACCAACCCGATCTTTCTGTTGCCGATCGCTGGCAAGCGCGACGCCGCCCTTGGCCAGGCTCATCGACGTGGCGCTACCTCCATGATGAGCGCTGCCTGCCCGTGGCTCTGCTTCGCGCCGCGATCAAGGGCAACCTCCTTCGCGAGGGCCCCCGCGGCAGCATGTGGGCCGCACATACGAACCAGGCGAGTGAAGTCACCGGCTGGGAGGCGCGGGGTCCGCAATACCGGGGTTTCTCCTCCGGAGGAACGAAGGTCCTTTTCCGCTTCGGGTCTGGAACTGCACTGCGCCTGGCCGTCACGGAAGCTGCCATCGACGCCATGAGCCTCGCGGCAATCGAGGGACTGCGCGACGGTACGCTCTATCTCAGCACCGGTGGCGGCTGGTCGCCGACCGCGGCCGCGGCGCTTCGCGAACTGGTCAGGCAGCCCGACGTCCAACTCGTCGCGGCCACTGACGCCAATCCCCAGGGCGAGCTGTTTGCCGAGCGGTTGCGGGTGCTCGCCGGTGATTCCGGCTGCGACTGGACGCGGCTCCGGCCGTCGGAGGAGGACTGGAACGAAACGCTGAAGCTTAATGAAAAGGAAGAGAGGAAAAGGAGGGAACGGGGAAAGGCGTGCCGCATGCGCGCCACCCGCGTCAAGGGAGGCTTCGCCCGGCTTCAGCCGGCCCTTGACCCGGCCAGTCGCAATGCCGGCGGCCCGGAAGGGGTCATGAAGGACTGAAGGGGATGGCGAAGTCGAGAAGGCTGTGCCGCGCTTCGGTCCGGAATCCGCGCAAGGAGCCGCAGATGACCTCTTCTCCCGCAATTCGCAAGGTGTTTCAGGGCGTCGCAAGCCGCCAGCAGATGTTCCGCATGTTCGACCGCCATTCCCAGCGACCCAGTCGTTGGGAAACTGACGCCACCCCGCTCTACGCCGGGGAATGGTTCGAGATCGCCGAGCCCGAGCATGATTACATGTTCGACGTTTTGCCGCCGCTGTGGATCCGCGGCTCGATGTTCGGCATGCGCGAATTCCTGACCGGCTCGGTGACGAGCGTATTCTTCGCGCTCAGGATGGACGAACAGACCCGCTATTTCCATGGCTATTGCGACCTTTCTGACAAGGCGTCCGTCGAGGCCATGCGTGTCGCCATTGTCGAACGCGAGAGCCGGCCGTTGCGCGCAATGACGCGCGAGGAGCGCCTCGAGCATATCTGGAGCATTACGTCCGACGATTACCGCGGCTATGCCGGTGAGCGCTGGCCCGCTGTGGCGCGCGGCAAGCGCACGGTGCTGCTTTATGGCGGCAAAGAGGGCAGCTTCCTGAAGCTCCTGGAAGATCTCACTGACGACGAGGTTGCCGCCAAGCTGCCTGTACAGCTGCGCCATCTCCCCTCACCGATCGCAGCATGAGGAGGTGCTGCCATGCTCATTTTCCCGATCGCATCAGTGCGCGAAGTGATGGCGCGCGGCCGCGGCGATGCCACAGCGAATGGCGGTTACCGCAGTTCCTACTAGGGACTGAGGCCCGGTAAGGACGAACAGCCGGGTGTTTAACTGGCCGGAGATTACGGCGTCTGCCTTAAGTCGAACTGCAAGCTCGCCGACAGTGCGAAAGCCGTCGTCGTCTATGCCGACGAATGCAATCCGGCCGGGAAGAACACTGGTTCGAGGTCAAGCGCCGGACAACTGGAGGCGATGATGGCCGCCAACCCCGGTGCCACGCATCTGCGCATCGTCTTCACGTCCGACGCCATGCAGTTGTTCTTGGTCGAGCGCGACTAGCGCTTCGCCACCGTATCCGTACCGGCGGCCATAGACGGCTGCTCCCTTTTCACCCTCTGCGAGCCGGCTGCTGTCTTCCGACGACCGGAAGGCGACGCTCGCTCTTTCATAAGGAGCTTTCAATGAGCAACGATCCCTTCACCCTCGACATGTTTGCCGGAAGCGCGCCATCGTCAGGTCTCGGATTCGGCGGCACCGTCTTTGGCGGTTTCGCCGCCAATGACGACGATCCGGATCCCACGCCGCCCGCTCCTGCCCCGGCGCGTGCCCTCCCGGCGGTCATTCCGAGGGCGCCCCGAAACGAGTGCGAGCGCGCCAACTTCTATCTCGACGATGGCGATCGCGGTTTGGCCGCCACCTGGAAGGAACGCGCGCGCATGAACCTCGCGGCCATCATCACAGCCGGTGAAATCGACAAGCAGGATCGACCAGCCACGCGTGACGAGCAGACGCGGCTGGTCCGGTATACCGGTTTCGGCAGTTCGGACCTGGCGAACGGGATGTTCCGCCGACCAGGCGATGCTGGTTTTCGTCAAGGCTGGGAGGATCTCGCCGGATCGCTGGAGGCGTCGGTCACCGGGACGGACTATGCTTCGCTTGCGCGCTGCACACAATACGCCCACTTCACGCCCGAGTTCGTTGTCCGGGCAATCTGGCAAGGTCTGCAGCGGCTCGGCTGGCGCGGCGGCCGCGTGCTGGAGCCGGGGATCGGGACAGGTTTGTTCCCGGCGCTGATGCCGGCCGAGTATCGTGACACCAGCTACGTTACCGGTGTCGAACTCGATCCGGTCACGGCGCGCCTCGCGCGGCTGCTGCAGCCGCGGGCACGCATCATCAATGGCGACTTTGCGCGGACCGACCTTTCTGCCACCTACGATCTTGCCATCGGCAACCCGCCCTTCTCCGATCGGACGGTCGCTCCGACCGGCGATATCGTTCGTTCGGTCTTCGGCTGCATGACTACTTCATCGCGCGGTCGATCGATCTCCTGAAACCGGGCGCCCTGGCCGCCTTCGTCACCAGCGCCGGCACAATGGACAAGGCAGAGGGCACCGCACGCGAACACATTGCCAAGTCCGCAGACCTGATCGCCGCGATCAGACTGCCTGAAGGCAGTTTTCGGCGCGACGCCGGAACGGATGTCGTGGTCGACATCCTCTTCTTTCGCAAACGCAAAGCAGGCGAGCCGGAAAGCGACCTTTCGTGGCTTAACCTGGAGGACGTCCGACCGGCTGCCGAGGACGAGGGTGCGATCCGCGTGAACAGGTGGTTTGCGCAGCATCCGGGCTTCGTGCTCGGCGATCATGCCCTGACCTCCGGTCCCTTCGGCGAGACCTATACGTGCCGGCCACGCGCCGGCGAGGAGCTTGAAGCGGCGCTGACGGCAGCCATCGCGCTTCTTCCGGAAGGCCTTTATGACGGCGAGCCGACCGCCATCGACATCGATCTAGAGGAGGAGCTTGCCGAGATCGTCGATCTGCGTGCCGACAATCCCAGGGTGCGCGAGGGCAGCTATTTTGTCGACGTCAAACACGGCTTGATGCAGGTCGTCGACGGTGAGCCTGTTCCGGTTCAAGTGCGTAAGGCCCGCAGTGGCGCGGGAATTTCGGAAAAGCACGTCCGGATCATCCGCAAACTGATCCCGATCCGCGATGCCGTGCGCGACGTCCTGAAAGCCCAGGAACTGGACCGGCCGTGGCGCGAACTGCAGGTGCGGCTGCGCATCGCCTGGTCGAGCTTTGTGCGCGATTTTGGCCCGATCAACCACACCACGGTTTCGATCATCGAGTATGAGACGACGGGCGAGGTTCGTGAAACCCATCGCCAGCCGAACCTTCTGCCATTTCGCGATGATCCGGACTGTTGGCTGGTAGCTTCCATCGAGGACTATGACCTCGAAACCGACACCGCCAGGCCCGGGCCGATTTTTTCCGAACGCGTCATCGCGCCCCCTTCCCCGCCCGTCATCACCTCCGCAGCCGATGCCTTGGCCGTCGTCCTCAACGAGCGCGGTCGGGTCGATCTCGATCATATAGCCGAGCTTCTGCATTACGACACGGATGCGGTTCTCGATGCACTCGGTGACACTGTTTTCCGTGATCCGGCGGACGGCTCCTGGCAAACCTCCGACGCCTATCTCTCCGGCGCCGTGCGCACCAAGCTTGGGATTGCGGAAGCCGCGGCCGTCCTCGATGCCGCCTATGAGCGAAACGTCCGTGCGCTTCAGGCAGTGCAGCCCGCCGACCTTCGCCCCTCGGACATCACAGCCCGGCTGGGTGCTCCCTGGATTCCGACGACCGATATCGTCAACTTCGTGCAAGAGACGACGGGCGCCGAGATCAGGATCCATCACATGCCGGAACTCGGCTCCTGGACCGTTGAGGCCCGGCAGCTGGGATGGACGGCGGCCGGGACATCCGAACGGGGTACAGACCGACGTCACGCCGGAGAGTTGCTCGCCGATGCGCTGAACAGCCGGGTGCCGCAGATCTTCGATGTGTTCAAGGATGCGGACGGCGAGCGACGGGTGCTGAATATCGTCGATACCGAGGCGGCGCGCGACAAGCTGCAGAAGATCAAGCAGGCCTTCCAGAATTGGGTCTGGACCGACCCTGATCGTACCGACCGGCTGGCACGTGTCTACAATGACCGTTTCAACAATATAGCGCCCAGGCGCTTTGACGGCTCGCATTTGAAGCTACCCGGCGCCTCTGGCGCCTTTGTTCTTTATGGGCACCAGAAGCGCGGCATCTGGCGGATCATCTCGTCCGGCTCGACTTATCTCGCGCACGCCGTCGGTGCGGGCAAGACGATGACCATGGCGGCCGCGATCATGGAACAGCGCCGGCTCGGGCTGATCGCCAAGGCGATGCTGGTGGTTCCGGGCCATTGCCTCGCCCAGGCCGCCCGCGAGTTTCTCGCCCTCTATCCGAACGCCCGCATTCTTGTCGCCGACGAGACCAACTTCACCAAGGACAAACGCGCTCGTTTCCTGTCGCGGGCGGCGACCGCGACCTGGGATGCAATCATCATCACCCACTCGGCATTCCGGTTTATCGCCGTGCCGTCGAGTTTCGAGCAACAGATGATCCAGGATGAACTGCAGCTCTACGAGGAACTGCTGACCAAGGTCGACAGCGAGGATCGAGTCTCGCGCAAGCGGCTGGAGCGGCTTAAGGAAGGCCTGAAGGAACGGCTGGAAGCGCTTTCCACCCGCAAGGACGACCTGTTGACGATTTCCGAAATCGGCGTCGACCAGATTATCGTCGATGAGGCGCAGGAATTCCGCAAGCTTTCCTTCGCCACCAACATGTCGACCTTGAAAGGCATCGATCCGAACGGTTCGCAGCGTGCCTGGGACCTCTACGTCAAGTCTCGCTTCATCGAGACGAAGAACCCCGGCCGCGCTTTGGTTCTGGCGTCCGGCACGCCGATCACCAATACGCTTGGCGAGATGTTCTCGGTCCAACGCCTGCTCGGCCACGCGGCGCTGGCCGAACGCGGGCTGCATGAATTCGACGCCTGGGCCTCGACCTTCGGTGATACGACGACGGAACTGGAGATCCAGCCATCCGGCAAATACAAGCCCGTCAGCCGTTTTGCTTCCTTCGTCAACGTGCCGGAACTGATCGCCATGTTCCGCAGCTTCGCCGACGTGGTGATGCCTGAGGATCTGCGCGACTATGTCAAGGTGCCTGATATCTCGACCGGCCGCCGGCAGATCCTGACGGCCAAGCCGACCCAGGCCTTCAAGAATTACCAGACGATCCTCGATGCCCGTATCAAGGCGATCGAGATGCGCGAGGGACCGGCGCAGCCCGGCGACGACATCCTTCTCTCTGTCATCACCGACGGTCGCCATGCCGCCATAGATCTCCGCCTGGTCGACGCGGACAATGACAACGAACCGGACAACAAGCTCAACCTGCTGGTCCAGAACGCTTTCCGCATCTGGCAGGAGACCGCGCAAAGCACGTATCTTCGCCCCGACGGCAAGTCTTTCGATCTGCCGGGTGCGGCGCAGATGATCTTTTCCGATCTCGGCACCATCAATGTGGAGAAGAGCAGAGGTTTTTCCGCCTATCGATGGATCCGCGACGAGCTCGTGCGCATGGGCGCTCCGGCATCCGAAATCGCCTTTATGCAGGATTACAAGAAGACAGAGGCGAAGCAGCGTCTGTTCGCCGATGTGCGGGCCGGCAAGATCCGCTTCCTGATTGGCTCGTCAGACACGATGGGCACCGGCGTCAATGCGCAGCTTCGCCTGAAGGCGCTGCATCATCTCGATGTCCCGTGGCTGCCCTCTCAGATCGAACAGCGCGAGGGCCGGATTGTCCGGCAGGGCAACCAGCATAACGAGGTCGACATCTTCGCCTATGCCACCCAAGGCTCGCTCGACGCCTCGATGTGGCAGAACAACGAGCGCAAGGCGCGCTTCATTGCCGCGGCACTCTCAGGCGACAGTTCGATCCGCAGGCTCGAAGACCTTTGCGAGGGGGCCGCAAACCAGTTCGCCATGGCCAAGGCGATTGCGAGTGGCGACGAAAGACTGATGCAGAAGGCGGGGCTCGAGGCCGACATCGCACGCCTGGAACGGCTGCGCGCTGCCCATGATGACGATCAATACGCGGTTCGCCGACAGATCCGCGATGCCGAACGCGATATCGAGATTTCGATCCAGCGCATCGGCGAGGTCGGCAAGGACATCGAACGCCTCGTTCCGACGGCTGGCGACGCCTTCGTGATGGTGGTCAAGGGCGAGACCTACGAAGAGCGCAAGCTTGCCGGCCGGGCGCTGATGAAGGAAATCCTCACGCGCGTCCAAGTCCAACAGCAGGGTAGAAGTGCAATCGCCGCGATCGGCGGCTTCGATCTGTTGTTCGAGGGCGAGCGCTTTGGCAGGGAGAATGGCTACCACTACCAGACGCTCCTGCAGCGAACCGGCGCCACTCAGGAGGTCGCTCTCGCCGTCACCGTGACGCCGCTCGGCGCGATCTCCCGGCTGGAGAAGGCGCTCAATGGATTTGATGATGAACAGGAGCACTATCGTCAGCGTATGCAGGAAGCTGAGCGGCGCCTTGCCTCCTATCGTTCGCGCGAGGGCGGTTTTTTCGCGTTTGCGGACGAACTCGACGAAAAGCGCCGGCAGCTTCGGGACATCGATGAGGCCTTGGCGACGCAGGCGCGCGGAGAATCGGGGGACAGGGCAGAGGCAGTCTAAGCCTCGAGGCCGTGTCGATTGCAGAGTTTTTAGATGCAGTGCAGCATGCAATCAGCTGCACACAATAAATGACTTCCGTCTGCTCAACTAATGTTCATACTGCACGCAGCTGATGCACATGGCGGCCTCTCCTCCCAGTGCCGCTGCAGCAGCTGTTCCCCTCTGGAGGTTCATTGACCTTCACACTTTATGGGCCGCGGTTTCCGCTGGCCCATTTTTTTGCTCTTTTTGACCCTGTCCATTTTCTTAGCCGCCCAAAGCTTGACGCGTGCCCCTGCGAGCAATCCTCGCGCTGTCCTGGAGCATCTGACACTTTCGGTCTTGTGAGCGATCAGCCGCTTGTCCATTTTGTGGCCTTCGGTTGTTGGGACAGATTGGAGCTAGCGAATGCCTGAAACACGGTCTCCCAGACTTGCTGTACTCATTGACGCTGACAATGCGTCGGCAAAAATCGCTGACGGCTTATTCGAGGAAATAGCCAAGATCGGCGAAGCCAGCGTTCGACGCATTTACGGCGACTTTGCAAGCGCTCGCTCGAAAGCATGGATCGATGTCCTCGCGAAGCACGCGATCATTCCCCAGCAGCAATTCGCCTACACGACCGGCAAGAACGCATCGGATATCACGCTTGTGATCGACGCCATGGACCTCCTCCACAGTGGCCGCTTCGACGGCTTTTGCCTTGTATCCTCCGACAGTGATTTTACGCGCCTCGCCTCGCGCATCCGCGAGCAAGGCATCGATGTCTTCGGTTTTGGCGAGCAGAAAACGCCCGAAAGCTTCCGCCAGGCGTGCCGCCGATTTATATACACTGAAAACCTCCTCCCTTCGGCGCCTACAAATGGTGGCGACGCCGCCCAGGCAGCAGCGTCGCTCGAGCCGCCAAGTGCAGCGACGCCGATCATCAGAAAGATCATTGCCCAGATGGAGAGCGAGGATGGCTGGGTACCGCTCGGCGCAGTCGGAACGCAACTTGCAAACCTCGCGTCTGACTTCGATCCACGCACATATGGATTCAGGAAGCTTAGCGATCTCGTGAAGAAGACGAACGCCTTCGAAATAGATCACGCAGATGGAAGACCACTGCGGATCAGAGTCAAACAGCCTCCTGCCAAGAGGAGCGCCAAATGACGTTTTCCGTGGGCTCTGTGAGCATGTTGCGGCGTGCCGTAGGCATGAAACGCCGGAGTGGCACCGGCTGATGTTTTCAAATCATCACTCGGACGTGCTCTACGCATCCTTCGATTAGTGTGGTGAGGCTGAGATCAAGGAAGAGGCGAAGAGAAATAGGAGAAAAGTGGAGGAAGAGTGCTCGCAGAGCGGGTAGTCGGGCGGCGCTGACGCTCAACCGCGCCGCTCGCAATCCCGGCCACTCGTCTTCGCAGGGCTATGAGCCCCGCTTATCCTTCGTGGCAGGAATGCTCGGCCGCAGTTGCACCCGACCGCCCGCTCCGCGGTCCGGGAGATGTCTTCGGAGAGATGAAGACGCGAGAAGGACAGGCAGAGGGCCGTGTCCAAATCCCCGACAAGGAGCATCCCATGCAACTCATGAAGGTCGATCCGCGTGCGCTGAAGGACAACCCCGACAACACGCGTCAGTCGAAGTCGACGCCGCAGGCCGACGCCCTGCTTTTGGCGACGATCAAGGCAGTCGGCATGATCCAGCCGCCCGTCATTTTCCCGGAAGCCGGCGGCAATGGCTACGTCATCGAAGCCGGTCACCGGCGCACCCGTATGGCGATCGCCGCCGGTCTTGAGGAGATCGACGTTATCGTCGTGGAGGCGGCCAACGACAACGGCGCGATGCGCTCGATGATCGAGAACATTGCTCGCGAGCCGCTCAACCCCGTCGACCAATGGCGCGGCATCGAGCGGCTAGTGGCGCTCGGCTGGACCGAGGAGGCGATCGCCGTAGCGCTTGCCCTTCCCGTCCGCCAAATCCGCAAGCTTCGGCTGCTCGCCAACGTGTTGCCCTCCATGCTCGATCAGATGGCCAAGGGCGATATGCCGAACGAGCAGCAGCTGAGGACGATAGCAGCCGCCTCGAACGACGAGCAGAAAGAGGTCTGGAAGGCGCACAAGCCGAAGAAGGGCGACATGGCGGCGTGGTGGCAGATCGCCAACGGTCTTTCGAAGACCCGCATGTATGCCCGCGACGCGAGTTTTGGCGACGATCTGCGCCAGGCCTATGGCATCGAGTGGGCGGAGGACCTGTTCGGCCCCGCCGACGAAGACAATCGCTACACCACCAATGTCGAAGCCTTTCTCGGCGCCCAGCAAGAATGGATGACGAGCAACCTGCCGAAGAAGGGTGCGATCGTCGAGGTCAACAATTGGGGCCAGCCGGACCTGCCGAAGAAAGCCGAACGCGTCTATGGCAAGCCAGGTAAAGGCGATTGCACCGCAATGTACCTCGATCGCGAGGGAAAGGTGCAGAGCGTGCACTACCGGATGCCGGAGGTCAGGAAGTCCGCAGGTCAGACCGGCCCGGCAGCCGATGGGGCGAAGGAGGCCAGCGACAAGGCGGCGGTCGCCGCAAAGATAAGGCCTGATGTCACGCAGAAGGGCCAGGACATGATCGGCGACTTTCGCACCGATGCGCTGCATGAGGCGCTGGCCAAAGCTCCGATCGAGGACGACATGCTGATGGCGCTGTTGGTGATGGCCTTTGCCGGCACGAATGTCCGGGTCGATTCCGGCGCCAACGACACCGTGTTCGGGTCGAAGCGGTTCCAACGTCATGTCGCGCGCCTTTATTCCGCGGATGGCAGGTTGTCGTTCGATATGAACAGCTTGCGCGTCACCGCCCGCTCGGTCCTCATCGATGTGCTCTCGTGCAGGCGCGGCATATCGAACAGCGGCGTCGTCTCGCGCATTGCCGGCGCGGCGATCGGTGCGGACGGTTTCCTGCCGAACATGGGAACGGAGGATTTCCTGCTGTGCCTGTCGCGCCAGGCGCTAGAGGGCGCGGTTAAGGAGGCCGGCGTCCAGCCCCGGCCGAGGGTGCGCGAAACGCGTGCGGTACTCGTCGACCACTTCGCGGGTGATGCAACCTTCGTCCTTCCGGCTGCGCTGTTCGCGCCCGACCCGAAGGACATCGCCGATCTCCTGAAGCATGGCGATTCCTTGGACGAAGAGAATGGCCTGGTCGAAGAGGCGACCGGCGATATCGGGGGCGGGGTGCAGCCGGACGCTAGTGGCGACGCCCACGGTTCAGTCGCACAGGATCTGGATCACCAGGATCCTGACGCTGATGCGGTGACGACAACTGATGACGCGTCCGACACGGAGGAAACCGCCTACGGGATCGCGGCGGAATAGCAGACCCTCTTTTCCGCATGATCTTCCGCCGCCGGTCGCCCCGGCGGCGGTTTCTTTTCCACATCATCAAAACTCAAAGGAGGATGCGCAAATGTCCGCGTCTCTGATCTATGACCTCGCCCCGGTTGGTTCCATCGTCGCCTGGTCGGATGGCACCCCCCGACCGCCTGAGCGTTTCAGGAAAAAGCTCGCCGCGTGGAAGACCCGCAACAGCCAAGGCCGGCTGATCCGCAAGGTGGGCGAGCGCAGCGTCGGCGCCACCAGCCTTTCGCCAAATTTTACGCTTCACGAGGGCGATCTCGGCGCAAATGGCGTCATCGCCATCCGCATTCACCGCACCTTTTCGCTCGATAGCGACCTGGCATTCAAGGTCGTTGAGCGGCCTGTGCTCGGAGCTGTTCGCGTCTTCGATCGGGCCGGCTCGTGCGCCGAACTCGTCCACCTCGCCTTCAATAGGCAAGCGGCCGAGAAATGGCTCTCCGGACATGGCTATCCCAACGCCGTCTTCGAGGAGGTGACCGCCGACGAGATTGCCGCGGATCATATCGAGGGGAGGGCCGCGGCATGAGCACGGTGCGCTCGTTGCCCACTGAGGTCTCCACCGCTGAAAATATAGGGGTGGAATTCGGCCGAGCCGCCGACGGCATGACTGTCGCGCGTATCGGCGATCTCGTCTTCGCAATGGTTCCCGCCAGTGACGGCCGTTATTTTCTCGCGAGTGCGTGGCGCGTGTCGCGGCCGCTCGCCGCGCTGAAACACGAGGATTTCTATTCCCATCATGGCTCGGTCGCGGACGAAGCGGCCTTTCGCGACCGCATGATCGAACAGGCGGACCATTGCCGCGAGTTGGGGCTGCTTTCCCGCAAAAGCGTCCGGGTGACCTGCAGCACGCCCTGGGGTCCGTCGCAAGGCGCCACCGTCTACGCCGATGGTATCGTCTCCCACATGACGGCCGGCCATGGCGGCTTCCAACTCTCCTCCGCTCGCAATGCCAAGGTTCACCCGACGCTCATGGCAGGGGGCGGCTGGTACGAGGAGGATGCCGCCTGGGCGATCGTTGCACTTACCTTTCCGGACTTGTTCACGGCCTACGAACGCAAGTGCGCCGACAAGACGGTCCGCGACAGATGGCCGGATGCCTGGGAAGCGATCTTCGGTCGATCGCTCGCACCCGGTGAATCTTACGAGAAGGACGCCCAGGCGTTCGCACGCGAGCATGTCGAGGACTGGATCGTCATCTCAGCGCTGCGGTCGGAGCGTCATCCCGGCATGACGGAGGTGATCGCCACGGTCGGCGGCAAGCGCGGCGACCACGTGGACGAGCGCCGCTTCCTTGTGCCGAGCGACGAGTATGCGGTCGGCCGGTTCGGTTTCGTCATCGATGAGGCGAAGCATGCCGCCTATGACGGCCCCTCCAGCTTCGCCGGTTGGCGTGGGAGGGCGGCGTAATGGCCAATTCCGAACGACGGGCTGGCGAGCTTGCCAGAATGAAAGCGGCGCGGCGAAAGACACAGCACCAGCTCGATCTCATCGACCGGCAGATCACGCGGCGCATGACAGCGCTCATTCCGCTGCTCGGCCGGCGCCAGGCTGGCTACCGCCGCGGCAAGCCGCAGGAGCCGGGTGCCTTCCTCGAACACTACCGCGCGAACCTGGCAGCTCTGACGGCTGAGCGCCAGCCTGAGGTCGACGCTCTTAGCCGGAAACTTGCCCGGCAGGACGCGGCAATCACGGCATTTCGGGTGCGGGTGGAGTCCGATGGTGCACCCGTCGCAACAGCCCGGAGGGCGTTGCCATGAGCACGATCGGGGACCTGGAGCGAAGAGCCGGTATCGGCACATCGCCAGCCGAGCGAACCGCGTTCCGGCGGCAGTTCCACCACCTCGAAGGGGAAGCCTTTCTGAACGCCGGCGCCGCCGAGCTCAGGCGCCTGATCGCTGCCAGGGAAGTAGAGTCGGATGCCCGGGCAAAGACGCGTGTTGCCCGTTGTCGCCGTGAAGTAATGCCGCCCCTGACGGCGGAACAGCAAGCGGCGCTTGAGGCCTACGCCGCCAGGCATGGCCGCCGCTGGAAATCGATCCTCAGCAACGCCTGGATGGGCGGTCCACAGCATGATGACGGCGGTCTGCTGCGCGGCCTTCGCAACTCGCACGCTCCGACCTGGCTGCAATCATACCGGTTGCGCAATCCGGCCAGGCGATAGCCCGAGCGTGTCCAGCGGGTGGAGAAGACCGGGTTTGGCGGGAGCGCCTCTCGTTCATTCGCGGACGTCATCTTCCTCCCCACGCCGGATTGCCCTTCGGTTTTGCTGCGGTCTGGACCGGCGGCCGTGCGCTTCAAGGCCGCTGTCGCGCCGCGGTGCGGCCGGACCCCGCCGTCCTTCTCGGAGCCGGCTCGCGTGCTCCGTCGAGGGCAGCTTGCCCTCAACGCACGCAAGCCGGCTCCGCTCGTCCAGGTGGGGCCGGACCCTGAGCCGCCCGTCTTTCCGCCGGTTTGGGGTGACCGCACCGAAGGGCAAGCCGGCATGGGTCGGAGCCACTCCGGACGACCTCGAAAGGAAACGAACATGGCCAAACCCGCATCCTCCTCCCGCCAATCCGCACGCATCGTGCAATTGCGCAAGGGCGCCACCGTCGAAATGGTCAGGCTCACCTGCCCCGACGCCAGCCAGGCGCTGAAGATCGCCGAGAGCTTCGGGACCGCCGTCATCGACAGCGACGGCATCCGCGACCTGCATGAGCGGCTTGTCATCGAGACAGCCGACGCGCTCGGCGACGGCCTTGGCGACAAGGCCATGCAGATCCACCTGCAACGGATCGTCGGCGCCTACGTCGGCTCCGCTCACGGCGCCGGCCAGTTCTACAGCCGCGCCGTCACCGAGGCACGCGATGCTACCGCCAAGGCCGCCAACGATGCCCGGGACGAGGACCTCGACGGTCCCGTCGGCTATGACAGCGCCGCCCAGCGCAAGCGGGAGTTTGCCGCCGACATGGGCATACAGGCCCATTCGCTCAGAATGGCGGCCGAAGGCGCCGTCGCTGCCTATGCCCAGGTAATAGGCGAGACCTGGAAGCCTTTCGACAGGCTGGTCGAGCAGCCGGGCCACGCACTCAATCGCAAGGCTGCCGAAGCGCAGATCTCCGCCTTCGACTAGGGCATTTAGCGGGGCTCCGGCCCCGCCTTCTCGATTAACTCGACTTCGGCTGGTTCCATGGCGGGACCGGCCCTTTTCGTGTCGCGGACGCGGCAACGAGCAAAGGGAAAAGAAGCCGATGGCGCGCTCAGCGCAGCCCGTTCCTTCGGCGGGCCTGCAGGAGCTGCCGACGGACGCAACGGCTTTGCCGTCCTCCACTTCGTTGCGGCCGTTCCGGTGCATCCGCCGGCTGACTTGCTCCTGCCCTCGTCCCTCCGCAACGGGCCGCGACGGGCGCGGCCCCGAAACGGAGGTTTGGATATGAGCAACACAGAAAATCAGTGGGTCGATCTCTACAGCCGCATCACCGACAAGATCATCGAAGATCTGGCGAAAGGCGTGCGGCCCTGGATGAAGCCATGGAATTCGGCGAACACGGCAGGCCGCATTACCCGGCCGCTGCGCTATAACGGTCAACCCTATTCTGGCGTCAACGTGCTGCTTTTATGGTCTGAGGGTATTGCACGGGGATATACGTCATCCACATGGATGACGTTCAAGCAGTCCCTCGAATTGGGCGCCGCGGTGCGCAAAGGGGAGACGGGCACGATCGTCGTCTTCGCCAGCCGTTTCACCAAGTCCGAAACCGACGGGAACGGCGGCGAGGTCGAGCGGGAAATCCCCTTTTTGAAGGCGTACAGCGTCTTCAATGTCGAACAGATCGACGGGCTTCCCGACCAGTATCATCACCGGCAGGCGCCGGTTCTCGATCCAGTCGAGCGCATCGAGCATGCCGATCGGTTCTTCCGCAACACCGGTGCTTCTGTTCGCCACGGCGGCAACCAGGCCTTCTTCTCGCCGGCCGCCGATCTCATTCAGATGCCGCTGTTCGAGAGCTTCAAGGACGCTGCAAGCTACTACGCGACCCTGAGTCACGAGGTCACCCATTGGACGGCGCCGGACAACCGTGTGGGCCGCGACCTCAGCCGCTACGCGAAAGACCAGACTGAGCGTGCTCGCGAGGAATTGATTGCCGAACTCGGCAGCTGCTTCCTTTGCGCCGACCTTGGAATTGTTCCCGAGCTCGAGCCCCGCCCCGATCACGCGTCCTACCTCAGCTCCTGGCTGAAGGTCCTGGCCGACGACAGACGGGCGATTTTCCAGGCGGCAGCGCATGCGCAACGGGCCGTAACGTTCCTGCATTCGCTGCAGCCCGACGCAGCCGACGAGCGGCTCGCTGCGTAATGACTTGTCAGCGCCGGTCGTTGGTCTCGCCAGCGGCCGGCAACTCTCGGCCGTCGGTCGCGGTGGGTGTGTCACGATCAGTCGCAAGGTCCAGTTTGCCCCAGATCGAGGTTTTCCGGTCGATCGGCTTGAGCTTCCGGGACGGCTTGGTTTCGACGATAAACGGCTCTGTCTGCTGACGCATAGATCCCCAGGCGACGAATCGCGAGGCGCGACGATAGCGCGGAGGATGGGCAATGCAACGCCCCACGCTCGGTGGTTCAGCGAGGTTTGGGTTTGGCATGTGGTCAGGACAGCGGACCGATCATTGCAGCGTTCGGGGAGCAGTCGAGGGACGGGCCGCCATTACCATATCCCTTCGACCACTGCGCCAGGCCACGACCTTCGCGGGCTCGATGAGGCATGTCTGATCGAAGACCGGCTTCGCCTCGATCGTCTTCCCGCAACGGCCTTCCAAAACTTTCTTCCCCTGAGCGCGATGCGCTCATTCCTCGCGGAACAATAAAGTTTCTCCGGGCCGCCCTCCATTTCATTCCGGCCTTTCAGGTGCAGTCCGATCGTCCCCGATCCTTGCGACAGCCATCGAGGCCGCGATGGGCGCGGCCCGAAACAGCAAAGGAATACGACAATGGCAACCATCGGCACCTTCACCACCTCCGAAACCGGCTTCAACGGCTCGATCCGCACGCTCGCCCTCAACGTCAAGGCCCGCATCGCCCGCATCGAAAACCCCTCCGACAAGGGCCCGCACTTCCGCATCTACGCAGGCAATGTCGAGCTGGGTGCGGCCTGGCAGAAGCGCTCCGAGCAGGACCGTGATTACCTCTCGGTCAAGCTCGACGACCCGAGCTTCCCCGCGCCGATCTACGCAACGCTCACCGAAGTCGAAGGCGAGGACGGCTACCAGCTGATCTGGTCCCGCCCCAACCGGGACTGAGACCCGGACAAGGCCCCGCCCGCAAGGCGGGGCCACTTGGTGCAAGGACAAGCCGGAAGCAGGATCGAGCCTGCCGCCGGCTTTTTCGGTGCGATGCGGAGAGGGACTATTGTCTGCTCAGATGAGGTTATTGTGTCGGGAGCAAATGCCGGCGTCAAAGGACGCGCGGTTCCCCCAATTTTGCCTCCGCTTCGTACCTGCGCTCCAACAAAATCGGCTCCCCCACGCGCCGGCTCCGCCGGTCGCTTCCGCGTTCCTTGACCCGCGTCATCTCTTCCCGCCCTGCGGCCTCGTCTTTCACGAACTCAAGGAGATGAGACGATGACCATCGAACAGCACATCGAAGAATTGCGGGCCGAGCTCAAGAGCGCCTGCGATACCGTCGAGCGCCGCCAGATCCAGGCCGAGCTTGAGCTGGCCCAAGCTGACCTGGCCGTGATGCTTGCCGAACAGGACGGTGCGATCGAGACCGGGCCGCCCTTCTGAGGCGGCACCTTTTTGAGCCGGTCCGCCGGATCCACCGGGGTCACGGCTGTCAGGGTTTCCCCCCCCCGACCCTGTCCTCCGGCTGCTCGCCTGCGTAAAGGACGGCGCGGCCCAGCGGCGCCGATGAGGCATCATGGCCCGCTCCGGCGAGTCTCTCATGTTGGCGCGGAGGCGCGCGGACGATAGCCGCGTTTTCGCTTCCGTCGCAGCAGATCGAGAAACAGTTCGACGGCTTCCTCTTCCCGCCCGAAATGATGGATCATTGTCTGACCCTTTGCGCCAATGCGACCCCACGTCCTGAGCAGGCAGATATCCCCGAACAGGTTCGGCTCGATCGACATGGCGTAGTAGCGCGCCATGTTCCTTGCCGCATCCGTGCGTTCCACATAGAGGTGATAGGGCTGCGAGATCATGAGATCAGAATCGCCGATCCCGGGAATCACGTCCAACGACAGTTATGAATCGTTCGGCAAGGATCGATTCACATCAGTGATAATAAGCGAGGCCTTCCGCAGGGATTTGAGCAAAACGCCTGCGGCGCACGCCCCATTCGCTCGCCAAACCCGCGAGAGCAGTTTTGGCCATCCGAGTGACGATTGTCTCGCGACATCTTAGCCGCACCACCCGTGTCTTGCGCCATCCCAGCGCCTCGCGAGGCCTTCATCGATGAGACTGTCTCCTAGTGAGCGCCCTCCTCGCGTGACGGTACGGAGCTTGCGGCCGTATTTGTCCTCGTCGCTCCAACCGGCCGATAGCGAGAATTTTCCGGCATTGAGCAGCGCCAGCAGGCGTGCCTTCGCCGCCTCGCCTTTGATCCGTTCCGCCTCGCAGCGCGGCGGGCTGAGTTCCGGCGTGTCGATATCCGCGATGCGGATCTTCTCCCCCTTGAACCAGAACGTGTCGCCATCGACGACGCAGTTCTTTCGCGTGCTATCGCCGCAGAATGAAAACGCGGCCGCCGACGTATCCGTCGGAGGCATGTAGGTGAGAGCGAGGACACCCGAGAGATCGCCAGCCCCGCCGAAGGCAAGCCATCCTCCCGCAGCAATGATGATGGCTAAGATGACCGCTGTCCGCGATGTGTGCCGGCCTTTCTTTCCCGATCGGGGCCATTTTCCCTGTGGGCGATTTCGATCTTTCCTGCCGCCGGACTTCCGCGCGCTTCTGATCGGAACCACATTCGATTTCGCCACTTGCCCGTCCTCTTCAGTTTGGCTCAACCTATCTTGGACTCGGTTTCATCTGTCTTCACGGACATGCCGAGCTTCGGGTGGTGTGCGAGGAGCGGGGCGCAGTCGGTCCCGCCTCCCTTCGGGCCACTTTGTTGAGGCTCCTGCGGCTGCGCTGTTCCCACTCCTCGCACGACGAGAATTCCCGAAATCCCGCCCTTAGGCGGCCGCTATGCTGATTTCTCCGATGCTCTTCATCTCTCCGGATCGACCTTGCTCGTTGCACTGCGCGTCGGCCGATCAGGCAAGCTCGCTGCGTGTTTCTCGGCTTCGGAAAACCGGTTCTTGCCCACGCACCCCTTCATATCGTCACGACGGAACCAGATCGCGCGTCCGCAGCGTAACGGTGCATTTCCAGCGGTGAAAACGATCTGTTCGTCGGCACGCATGCGCAGCACCTCATGCGGCTGGATCAGCGGTCGAGCTGCAAGTTGCTTCGATCGTGTGCGCGATGACCCTTTCGACTGGACACTGCGGCTGACCTGGTCGATCTCCACCGTCGTTGTGCCGCAACGGCGGGAAATGTATTCCGCAGTCTCCGGATCGTTGATCGCGGCGAAGGAAATCCAGCTGGCGCTCTCGAACCACTTGCTGGCGGCTTCCCGGCCGCCATAGGTCTCGCGCATCTGACCGATCGACTGGTAGATCATGGTCAGCGTGATCCCATACTTACGGCCGGCGTCCCGGGCGGTCTCCAGGATCCGCATGTAACCAAGGCGCGCCACCTCATCCAGGATGAAGAGTGCCCTCCCCTGCATCGCCCCATTGCGGTTGTAGATCGCGTTCAGAAACGAGCCGATGATGACGCGTGCCAGGCCCGAATGCGTCTCCAGTGTCTTGAGATCGACGTTGATGAAGACGTCCGTCTTTCCTCCGGCAAGATCAATCGTCGTGAAGGTCGTTCCCGAAACCAGGGCGGCGTAGTTCGGGTAGGACAGCCAGTGCGTTTCCTTCACCGCATTGGCATAGACCCCCGAAAAGGTTTCCGGCGTCATGTTGACGAAGGCAGCGACATTTTCCTTCACGAAATCCGAGTCCGAATTTTCGTAGATCGACTGCAGGCGTTGGCGCAACTTGGGTTCCGGCTCGGAGAGATTTTTTCGCACCTGCCGGAGCGTCTGGTCGTTTTCCTTCGTGTGTCCGGAGAGACAAACGTCGGCCATGAGCGCTGTCAGCAGTTGCAGAGCCGAGCCGCGAAAGAAGTCATCGCGAACGCCACGTGCGCCACCGCTGTCGCTCATGATCCACGAAGCAACGGAGGCGATATCCTCCTCTTTCGTTCCGCCGAAGCGGCCGATCCAGTCGAGCGCGTTGAAACCGATCTCGGAGTGTTTCGGATCGAGAACGAAGACGTCGCGGTTGGCGTCCCCACGGTGCTTCGAAACCATCGGCGCTACTTCGTTTGACGGATCGAGGACGACGAGCGCGCCGCCCCATTTGAGTGCCGTCGGGATCGTGACTGACGTCGTCTTGAAGCCACCGGAGCCGGCGAAGACGATTCCGTGCGACGAGCCGAACGAGCCGTCGAAGCAAAGCAGGGGCGACGTGCCGCCCGCTCCCCACGTCTCGGCGCTGTCGGCGCGAAACGATTGTCCAGCGACGCTGTCCCTGTCGACACGGTAGCGCTCGCCAATGACGATGCCGCCGCTCTCGGGAAACAGCGTTCCGGCTTGTGACAGCTTCATCCAGTCGGCCTCGCCGTGCAGAGCCCGCTTGCCGTAGATGCGTTTCGGTTCGGCTCTGGCGAAAGCGCCGTTGCCGCCAATCGCTACCTGAATGCCGAACAGCGCCGACATCAGCGCGATGGTGGCCCCGATCGCAGTCGCGGGATCAAGATAGTTGAATATGGACTTGCCGGCCGGGACCTGTTCGGCGAATGCGGAGAGCCTCATTGTCTCGCGTATGGCTGCGATGAAGAGCGCCCCTATCGCACCCGCGACGACGCCCCATCCGATCGTCCTGATCCTCATCGAGCCCGCGCTCGCGAGCAGGAAGGAGATACCGACGAGCGACACGACGATATAGGGCAAAGTGATGCCGGCACGGCCGAGCATCCGCCGTGCGGCATCCGTCTTGCCGAATTCGGAAAGCCATTGTTCGATCCCGCTCATGCCCGTGGCCGAGAGGATCATCAACACGCAGGGTGCAAGGAAAAGCAGGATCCTAGTCATTGGCCTCACCGAAGGCCTCTGCACCGATCGCCATTAGCCGGGAGCGCTCCTGCTCGTCTTCCTTCAGCCGACGCCTGGCATCGATAAGGAGCCCAAGCAGCAGCGCCCGCTTCTCGTAGCGTAGCCCCGCCTTGACGATCAGTCCGCCGAGTTCGATTTTTTCGCGCGTATCCTTCTTGCGGGTATCGGATGTCGTGGTTCTTCGCATCCGCTCAAGCCTCGCCAGCCCTGCCCTGAGCCGCGCCAGCCGCGTTCTGCGGGGATGGCGTGCTGCTCTCTCCGGCGCCGGCCACCCTATTCCGTCCGGGCGAACGGGCCTCGCCTCCGCGAAAGCGTTTCGCCACATCCTCAAATGCCGCCTGCAGTTCACCTTCCTCGATCTCGATCTCGCCGAACCCGGCCTTGAGCGCGATCCGGCCGATGCGCTCGGCCTCGCGGGTCTCGGCTAGCTTGAGCTGCTCCTGGAGCTTGGCGATTTCGTCGCGAATTCTAAAAGCTGGTTTTTTCATTTCGACGGTCTCCTTTGGGCGCGAAAGCCTGTCTTTCGAACCCAATCTTCCGGAGGTGAGTGCGGAACGCACTACTGTGAATCATACAATCGCCAACGGCGATGCTTTCGCGAATGATCCCGGCCGCTCGGCGAGAGCGGCATCCAAGGGCGCAATTATACGTCGCTGGCGCGACGTTCTTCTTGAGGCCTGGCGGGGCCGATCTCGCTGTCGAACACGTTGATTCGGCTCGTAATCGGGAAAAATTGCGCCATGGCCGTCCCTCATTTCTCTGTCAGCATCGTCGCTCGCGGCTCCGGCCGCAGCGCCGTGCTTTCGGCGGCTTATCGGCATTGCGCCAAAATGGGCTTCGAACGGGAAGCCCGGACGATCGACTACACCCGCAAGCAGGGGCTCTTGCACGAAGAGTTCGTCGTTCCGGCCGATGCACCGGAGTGGCTGCGGGCGATGATCGCCGATCACTTGGTGTCTGGCGCGTCCGAAGCCTTCTGGAACAAAGTCGAGGGGTTCGAGAAACGCGCCGATGCGCAACTCGCCAAAGACATAACGATCGCGCTCCCAATCGACCTTTCGACGGAGCAGAACATCATGCTGATACGGGATTTCATCGACCGCCACGTCACCTCGAAAGGTATGGTTGCCGACTGGGTCTATCACGATGCACCCGGCAACCCGCATGTGCACCTGATGACGACGCTGCGACCTCTTACCGAAGATGGATTCGGCGCTAAGAAAATTGCAGTCCTCGGGCCCGACGGCACTCCGATCCGCAACAATTCCGGCAAGATCCTCTACGAGCTTTGGGCCGGCAGCGCCGCCGACTTCAATGCCTTTCGCGATGGCTGGTTCGCCTGCCAGAACAAGCATCTGTCACTTGCCGGCCTCGATATACGAATCGACGGCCGGTCCTTCGAGAAGCAGGGAATCGAGCTCACGCCGACCATTCATCTGGGCGTCGGGGCCAAGGCGATCGAGCGGAAGTCAGCGGAAGCCGGCCGGGACATTTCGCTGGAACGGCTGGAGCTGCAGGAAGAGCGTCGAGCCGAAAACGCCGGCCGCATCCAGCGACATCCGGAGATCGTTCTCGACCTGATCACCCGGGAGAAAAGCGTCTTCGACGAGCGCGATGTCGCCAAGATCCTGCACCGCTATTTCGACGATGCCGGCCGGTTCCTCAGCCTGATGGCGAGAATCCTGCAGAGCCCGGAAACGCTCCGCCTCGAGCGCGAACGCATTGATTTTGCGAGCGGGCTTCGTGCACCGGCGAAATACACGACGAGGGAGCTGATCCGGCTCGAAGCCGAGATGGCCGACCGGGCAAACTGGCTCTCTCTACAATCGTCCCATGGTATTCGAGACGCCGTGCTGGAGGCGACTTTTGCGCGTCACACTCGTTTGTCGGAAGAGCAGAAGGCCGCTATCGCTCACGTTGTTGCGGGAGAAAGGATCGCCGCTGTGATCGGCCGTGCCGGCGCCGGCAAGACGACGATGATGAAGGCGGCCCGCGAGGCCTGGGAGGCCGCCGGCTACCGCGTTGTAGGTGGCGCGCTTGCCGGCAAAGCCGCCGAGGGCCTGGAAAAGGAAGCTGGCATTCTGTCCCGCACGCTATCGTCATGGGAGCTTCGCTGGAGCGAGGGCCGTGATCTGATCGACGACAGGACCGTCTTCGTGCTTGATGAGGCCGGAATGGTCTCGTCCAGACAGATGGCGCTGTTCGTCGAAACGGCAACCAAGGCCAGCGCAAAGCTCGTGCTCATCGGCGATCCGCAACAGCTCCAACCGATTGAGGCCGGAGCCGCGTTCCGCGCCATTGCCGATCGTATCGGTTATGCCGAGCTCGGAACCATCTATCGCCAACGCGAGCGGTGGATGCGCGACGCCTCGCTTGATTTGGCACGTGGGAATGTCGGCAAAGCGATCGAGGCCTATGGCGCACATGGACACGTCAGTGGCTCTGAGCTCAAGACCGAGGCAATGCAGGCGCTGATCACCGATTGGAACCGCGACTACGATCCAGCCAGAACTTCGCTGATCCTCGCTCATCTTCGTCGCGACGTTCGCATGCTCAACGAAATGGCGCGCGCAAAGCTCGTCGAGCGCGGCATCGTCGACGAGGGATTTGCCTTCAGGACTGAGGACGGAAGCCGCAAGTTCGCCACCGGCGACCAGATTGTCTTCAAGAAGAACGAGGGCGCGCTCGGGGTCAAGAACGGCATGTTGGCGAAGGTAGTCGACGCAGCGCCCGGCCGCATCGTTGCTGAAGTCGGAGAAGCCGAACACCGGCGGCGGGTTACGGTCGAGAGCCGCTTCTACAATAACGTCGATCTCGGCTATGCCACCACGATTCACAAGAGCCAGGGTGTCACCGTCGATCGGGTCAAGGTGCTGGCGTCCTTGTCGCTCGACCGCCATCTTGCTTACGTCGCCATGACACGTCATCGCGAGGATCTTGCCATTTATTACGGCCGTCGGTCTTTCGCCAAGGCCGGCGGCCTGATTCCGATCCTGTCGCGGAAAAACGCCAAGGAAACCACGCTCGATTATGCGAACGGCCGCTTGTACCGCCAGGCGCTCCGCTTTGCCAGGGCTCGGGGTTTCCACCTCGTCAGCGTCGCCCGAACGCTCGTCCGCGATCGGCTCGAATGGACAGTCCGCCAGAAATCGAGGTTCGCCGAGCTCGGCGCACGTCTCTCAGCGATCGCCGGCAAGCTCAGTTTGTCTGCTGCCGCAGCCGGGACCTCTCAACCGCGCACCGTCAAGGAGTTGAAACCCATGGTCTCCGGCATCACCACCTTCGCGAAATCTCTCGAGCAGGTTGTCGAGGACAGGCTTGCCGCCGATCCCGGCTTGATGAAGCAATGGCAGGAAGTCTCGGCACGTTTCCATCTTGTCTATGCCCAGCCGGAAGCGGCGTTCAAAGCCGCCGATGTCGACGCGATGCTGAAGGACGGAGCTGCCGCAAAAACCACGATATCCAGGATCGGTTCGGAGCCCAAAGCCTTTGGCCCGCTGAAGGGCAAGACCGGCATGCTAGTTAGCCGCGCGGAGAAGCAGACCCGTGAAACAGCCATCGCCAACGCTCCCGCACTGGCGCGGAATCTCGAACGCTATCTGCGTCAACGGACCGTGGCGGCACGCAAGTATGTAATCGAAGAACGCGCCATGCGACTGAAGGTGGCATTCCACATCCCGGCTCTGTCGCCGGCGGCAAAGCAGACGCTCGAGCGCGTCCGAGACGCCATCGACCGAAACGATCTTCCCGCAGGGCTCGAATACGCGCTTGCCGACAAGATGGTGAAAGCGGAGCTCGAAGGATTTTCCAGAGCCGTTTCGGAGCGTTTCGGCGAACGGACCTTCTTGCCCCTTGCCGCCAAGGACACGGGCGGACAGGCGTTCCAGTCTGTGAGCGACGGCATGTCGGAAGCGCAGAAGGCGGAGTTGCAATCCGCCTGGAATTCGATGCGTACGGTGCAGCAACTTGCAGCCCATGAGCGCGCCGCCGAGGCGCTGAAGCAGGCGGAAACGATGCGCCAGACGAAGAGCCAGGGACTCTCCCTGAAATGAGGGCTGGAGCTGAAAAACGCCTACCGATTATCCCGCGACGGAGGCTAACGGCTAGCATTCTGTCGGTGGCCGCGGCCGTCATCGTCCTTATCGCAGTAGCTGGCTTCCTGGGCGGCTATCGGATCAACCAGACTCCGAGCGAGGCTCTCGGTCTCTGGCGCATTGTTCCGCTACATCGTCCGCCGGGCGTCGGAGATTTGATGTTTGTCTGCCCAGCCGGGACGGCCGCCATGCCCGAGGCGAGAGCGCGGGGATATCTCCGCTCCGGTCTTTGCCCGGGCCGTGTCGCGCCGCTCATCAAGACAGTCGTCGCCGTCGCTGGGCAGCATGTCGAAATCGGCGCCGAGGTGACGATCGATGGGCGCGCGCTTCCTTCCTCCGCTCTGGCAGAGCATGACGGAAAAGGTCGGCCGCTGAGGCCTTTCCCAAGCGGCGTCGTGCCAGACGGACACGTCTTCCTGCATTCCTCGTTCGTCGGCTCCTACGATTCCCGCTACTTCGGGCCTCTCCCGGCTTCCGGCGTTCTCGGTCTGGCGCAGGAGGTGCTGACCTATGCGCCGTGATTGGCTCCGGCCAACGCTGCTCATCATCGCGTCGGTCATCGCCGGTACGGTAGCATGGAACGGCCATGTCTTGCTGCTGCCGATCGCGCTGGGATTCCCCGTCCTGTGGTCGCTGGCGCGAACGAGGTCCGCGGCAACACTCGTTTCGATCGGGTACTTCCTGGCGGCGTCGCGTGGCCTGCCGCAAGGTGTGGCAACTTTCTATGCCTCGGATCTCTGGCCGGGCCTGCTGCTGTGGCTAAGTGCCTCCGCTAGCTTTGTCTCGTTACACGCGCTGCTTTGGACGAAGGATACCGGCAGCCTGCCCTACCGCTATGTCCAGGCGGCCGTCCTTATGACGGTTCCGCCTCTCGGTATTACCGGCTGGGCTCATCCCGTCACGGCTGCCGGCGTGCTTTTTCCGGGATGGGGATGGTGGGGCCTGGCGGCGACGACAGCCGGCGTTGCGGGTCTCGTCTCACGCCTAAGGACGGCTGTTGGTATCGCCCTCGCAGGCTTCTGGCTCGGGTCCGCCGCGTTCTGGACGGATCCGACGCCACCGCAAGCGTGGCAGGGCGTCAATCTCGAACTGGGTGCTTCGCTTGGGCGGGACACCAGCATACAGCGTCACCGTGATCTGATTGCCAGAGTGAAGGATCGAGCAGCCGAGGACCTCCGCTACATTGCTCTTCCCGAGAGTACCTTGGGTTTCTGGACGCCGAGGATCGAGCGGCTGTGGACGCGGTCGCTGGAGGGGCGGGACATCACGATTCTCGCGGGTGCCGCGGTCGTCAACGCACGCGGATACGATAACGTGCTCATCGCGCTGTCTGCCCAGGGCGGTCAGATCCTCTACCGGGAACGTATGCCGGTGCCGGGCTCAATGTGGCAGCCGTGGCGAGCGCTTTTAGAGGAAAGCGGCGGGGCGCGGGCGCACTTCTTCGCAAACCCGATTCTCACTCTCGGAGCCACACGAGTCGCACCACTGATCTGCTATGAGCAACTGATCGTCTGGCCAATCCTTCAATCGATGCTTAGTGATCCGGATCTGATCGTGGCTGTCGGCAACGGCTGGTGGACAAAAGGGACGTCCATTGTCGCCATCCAGCGTGCCAGCACCGCGGCCTGGGCGAAGCTGTTCGCAAAACCGGTTGTTTTTTCCTTCAACACCTGATGGCGCCCTCAATACACGATGCCCAAGGAAACACCATGCTCGACGCTGCCCTGATCAAAGACTGTGCCCACCCTTCCCTGAAGCCGGCGATCGTTGAACAGTTCGTGACGGCGGCCGGATCGGCCGATCCCCTCTCCGTGACCGTCAGATCGGGTGGTCGATTGATCCTTGTCCCGCCGGCCAAATCAGCCGACGAAGCGTTGGAAATCGTGCGGCAATATGCGGGAAACGCGGTGGTCCGTGTCGGTCTGACGCAGTTTCCAGTTGGCGTGGGAGTCAAGGACCCGGCGGACCTCAATCGGGATTTGCTCGACGCTTGCCAAAACGTCCGCAAGGGCACGGCTATGTTCGCCAAGATCATCAGGATCGTTTCAAAGTGGTACGGCAATCCCACGCACGATAAAGCCTTCCTGCAGATCTTCGAAGACGCCGTCTACGCATGGAAAACGGGAGAGTTCGAGGGGGTGAGGGTGTTTCAAGCTCCCGATCCGGGAGGGAGCGTCACGATGGAAAATGTATCGCCGGTGCGTGCGGAAAACAAAAACAGCGACATCCACCCGGAAGAAGCTGCCACCGAACCGCCCGACGCCAGCAAGATTGGTTCAGCCGAGATGCGGATCGACCTATCGAGCATAGGCGGTAAATGACATTCTCGCGCGACGGAGACAGACGGGAATGTCCCGATTAAAAATGGTCATTCCGGCCGAGGCCTCCATTGCCAGACCTAAGTGGTTGACAAACCGCAAAACTGGGTGGGGAATTTCTCCCACTGCCCCACCTTTTCGGCAGGTGTGGCGTCTATTCCCGGTTACATCTCTGCGCCAGGTGCGGTTTAACCCGGCCGCTTTGTTTTGCCGGAACTAAATTAGAAAGCCTGCGTTTAGTACCGTCGCACACCAGCGACGTAAATGGCAGATGTAAATAAGGAAGCGGTGTTCTCTGTACGCCCTCAAAAATGCCGCTCCTGCCGCTCCCCTATCCGGGCGGCTTCCCAGTTCATGGCTTGTAACAAGGCAGTGTCCGTGTCGCGCGGGCACTGCCTTAGTCGTTGCAGCTCCCGCCGAAGCAAAGCGAGATGCGAAGCATGATGATATTCGATGATGACGTGGAGACAGCGCTAGCTTTCGCCTGCGAAGAACTCCGGATGACGCGGGAAGAGCTGATGCGCCTCCTCGTTCGCGAGTGGCTGGAGTCCTATGCTTACCTGCCCCTCAACGACTTGGATGAGGGCAGCGAGACTGCGGGAAGCGCGTAGGTGCCGCGGCCAAAGCCGAAACGTGTCTCACCGATTGTGCCCTAAGCTGCCACTTTTCCTGCGAAGCCGACGAATGCTATCATCCTTCTTCATCATGGATGGACTGGCCCTCATCGGAGTTCATCTGGCGTTGGCGGAGAGACACGTAGCTGACGGTGCTCGCCACGTGGTACTTCAGCGTGAAATCGTCGCCGATCTAGAGAGCGGCGGCCACAACACCGAACCGGCGCGTGAACTCCTTGCGGTCCTCGAGCAATCGCTTGCCTTTCATCTTTTCGATCGCGACCGGCTCATCAGAGAGAGAGAGAGAGAGAGAGAGAGAGAGAGAGAGAGAGAGCTGCCGGATGGCACCGACTCCGACACCGATGAACCTGTTTGAGTGCAGCACAGGTACGATCATACGGAGCGCTGCTGCCGTCCCTTCGTGGTGTCCGGAAGGGTTCACGAGGGTTACGATCTGGCCCCGGCGGGGTTGTTTCTATAAGGCGTACTCGTTCATTTCTTGTTCACGATTGCTACCGTAAAGTGTTGACAAGGCGCGGATGCGCGCCATTCGATCAAGCGGACGATTGCGTTCCTCGCCTCGACGACGGAAGCAAACGTTGCCAGCCTCTTCTTCCAAAATGGACCGTTCAAAGCGCCATGGAAAACACGCAACTCAGCGTATGGGAAGATTTTTTCCAGTTCGATCACGCACTCAAGGTGATTTCCGATGCCGTCCCTCAGCCGATCATTGTGAAGGACAAACATTCGCGCTTCCGCTTCCTTAACAATGCCGCCTGTGCTCTTCTCGGCAGAGCACGCAGCGATCTGATCGGACGCACGGATCACGACATCCTATCGGCGGCAGAGGCCGATCGCATACGTGCGATGGACCAACAGGTTCTTGAGACCGGGGAAGAATTCTCTTTTGAGGAAGACATCACTGCAGCCGACGGAACCGTCAGAAACCTGGTGACACAGAAACGCCGCGTCGAACTCGCCAGTGGCGGCTCGAAGGAGATGTTGCTGGTGGTGACGATGCTGGACATGACCGCATGTCGTAGGGCAGAGGCAGAGCTCCGCGCCAGTGAAGAGCATTATCGGTCCTTGATCGAGCTCCATCCTCAGGTCCCGTGGACGGCGCGCCCATCCGGAGAGCTTCTTGAAGTCGGCCCGCGATGGAAAGAGATTACCGGCTTCGAGGTTGCCGATGCGCTCGGGACAGAGCGGGCGAAGGCGGTGCATGCTGATGATGTTGAGGACGTGGAGCGGCTGTGGTCCAGATCGCTTTCAACCGGGGACCCGCTGGATGTCGAATTCCGGCTGGCGAGCGCCGAGGGAGGCCACCGTTGGTTTCGCAGTCGCGCGGCTGCACGAAAGGCGGGGGACGGTACGATCATCCGGTGGTACGGGATCCTGGAAGATGTCGACGATCGCCGAAGAGCCTTAGAGGCCGTTAAGGAGAGCGAGGCCCGGTTCAGGGCAATCGCGGACGACGCGCCAGTGATGATTTGGGTGACTGATGAAAACGGCGCTGCCACTTACCACAGTCGTCTCTGGCTCGAAACAACCGGCCAAACCACCGAGCAGTCCCGAGGTCTTGGATGGGCCGATGCAGTTCATCCGGAGAAACGACAAGAGGTTGAGGCTGGGTTCGAGGCGGCAATGCGCGACCGAAAACCGGTTCGCGTGGAATACCGTCTCCGTCGCGCCGACGGGACTTGGGCCTGGGTCATCGATCTCGGGCAGCCACGCTTTGCCTTCGACGGGCGGTTCCTCGGCTATGTTGGTATTGCCCTCGACATCACCGACCGCCGCAAAGCGGAAGTAGAGCGATTGCTGGCGCAGAAGCAAATGCACCACATGGCACGACACGACGCGTTGACAGGACTGCCGAATTGGCAGTTTCTCCGCGAGGAGTTCGAGTGCATATCGGACAATATCGTGCCCGACACGAAAATCGCAATTCTCTGCCTTGATCTCGAAGGCTTCAAAGCGGTCAACGAGGCATACGGTCGAGCCAGCGGCGACCTGCTGCTGCGCCGTGTCGCCGACCGGCTGCGAAATTGTGTCAAGCAGTCCGACATTCTCTGTCGTTTGGGCAGCGACGATTTCGTCGTCTTGCGCACCGGGATAAAGAGCAATGATGAAGCGCGCAACCTTGCTCAGCAGCTTATCGATGTCGTTGAAGTGCCGTATGAGCTCGCAGGATCGCATGTCGATCTTGGGGTTATTGTCGGACTTGCGGCTGCTCCGAAGGGTGACCAGTCGATAGACGAGCTTATCCAGGCTGCCGATATAGCGCTTGATCAGGCCAAAGCCGGTGGCCGCGGCACATATGTAGAGTACGAGCCGGGAATGGACACGCATCTCCAGGCAAAACAGCAGATAAAGGTTTTGCTTCGGCAGGCGCTCGCAAACAATGCGCTTGAAGTCCACTACCAGCCGCTGGTCAACCTCCATACGGGCAGGCTCACGACATGTGAGGCGCTGGTCCGATGGCCGCAATCAGGACGAGGCCAGATCTCTCCGGCCGAGTTCATACCGGTTGCCGAGGAAGCTGGCCTGATCGGGCCACTTGGCGAATGCGTCCTTCGTCAGGCCTGCACCGAGGCAGCGAAATGGCCGCTCGATATCAGTGTGGCGGTCAACCTATCGCCTGTGCAGTTCGACCGCCGTCTTGCTGCGACTGTCTGCGACATATTGAAAGAGACGGGACTGAATGCCTCGCGCCTAGAGCTCGAAATCACCGAGTCGGTATTGCTCGATGAATGCGACCGCAATTTTCAAATACTGAAGGAGCTCCGGCAACTCGGAGTCAAAGTCGCGATCGACGATTTCGGAACCGGCTATTCGTCGCTGAGCTATCTGAGGAGCTTTCGGTTCGACAAAATCAAGATCGACCGCAGCTTCGTTTCCGATCTGCCGGCCGGGAAGGAATCGCTGGCGATCCTCAGGGCGGTTGCCGGAATTGGACGCACGCTGGGAATCACCACAACCGTGGAAGGCGTCGAGGCTCCAGACCAACTCGAGATTATCAAGGCTGAAGGCTTCGATGAGGCGCAAGGTTACCTTTTCTCACGTCCCCTGCCCGCTGCACAGTTACTCGAGCTTATGCAGTCATGGGGTGACAAGTGTTCGCCATAGCAAGTTGCCGACTGACTGCCGACAGCGGCCCGATCTTGTCCGTCAGGCAACCTTTGAGAAAGAAAAGAAAAAGCCCCCACTGCTGCCAAGACAACAGGAGGCTTCGCGCCCGAGGGTTCGAATTCAAATGGGCAGCGACAATAGTGAACCTAAGGCGCACTGCAACGGCTCACCAGCGGCCGGTGAAGAGACTGACACTCGCGTTCGGTATCTCACCCACACCTTGTTCATGGCGAATCGCAGTGTCCCGAGCGTCGATCCTGAGACTGATAAGAGGCTGGCGATCTCGATCAACCAGCCTAGATTTTCTAACGGCGCCGCGTCGGCGTCGTCGGAGGGAATACGATGGATTTCGCGCAACCCATGAGTTTTGATCCACTTGGATCCGACGCCTTGGAAATGATCGAAAGGGCGCTCCACGCCGAACTGCAAAGGCGCGCATTTTCACGCAAGTCAGAAGAAGCTGAAGCGCTCGCCGCGGAGGTGATTGCAGCCTACCACGCCGGGGTTCGTGATGATCTCGGTCTAAGTATTGTTGCAGGGCTGGCTTAAGGCCCGGCGGGGCTCCGTCCCTACTGTACGCCCCTTTAACTGGAAGTTACGCTTTTGGGAACCAATTCCGGAACACCGGAGTTTGTCCTCGTCGCCCTCACCTCAGCCGACAAAGGCAAAAGCAGCGGCGCCTTCGATCCCCTCGGACGCCGCTCTTTTTATGCGTCAGCGCTCAGCCACCATTGTGACGCCGCACCGCTCTGAAATCTGGCTTGCGCTTGTGCAAACGGAAGTGAAGTCAGTATACGCCCGCAGGGGAAGGTCACTGGATCGCAGAACAAATTCAGTCACCTTGCGGAACGAACCGATCATGTGCGTGCCCGAGGCTGACAGCCCGCTTGTCCAATACCGCGGACGAGATCTCAAACGCATGCCGGATGAGGATCTCTATCCTCGCTGCTGCCCAGGCGGTCCGATCGTTCCTACGCCTGGGCCTTCCCGGCGAACGCCTTCGAGAACGCCAACTCCTCATTCTTCGGCTCAAAACCTTCCGGCTAATTCTTCTGGATCTATTGGATCTCTATTGCTATCTGGCGTCATCGCGGCGTGCTCGTGGCTGGCGCTGATAACCCCGGCACTCTTTTCATGAAGATGGGCAAAACCCCGGCAAGGACGCCGCTGGCACCTTACCGCTTGTTGTCGTCGCCGCTCTCACCTGCGCGGGGGGCCTCCATAGTCGTGTTCCCATTGATACATTATGCGATTCTAAACGCACAAAAACGGAACAAGAGGCGTACACCGGGGGTCATCAGGGGGCGTGAGGCTGCCTTACCTCGCGTTCCGACCTGTGTGTGTGTTGGTGACTATCGCCAGGGCCGCACCATCTGGCCTTCAGAATGAACGGAACGGTTGGAAAAGTGGATTGAAACGCCTCATTCCATACAAGCACTAAAGCCATGCCGAAAATCCATGCCCGATCGCGATCCGGCATGGACTGGACGAAGAATGGGTGCCGCAATGAGCGATTGGCTTGGTATACACGATACGACCTACCTTACACACTCATCAAACGGTTCTTCAAAGCCTCTGGCGAAGCCTTTAACACTGCAAAGACGAACGAAGAAATCAAAGCGACGGGGATGCACACGAGCAGTGTTTGAAGGTCGGATACGATCGCTACGATTAGCGAGCTGGCAAAGAAGCAGTCGACCTCGCTGTCATGGGAGGTTTTGTTCTGGTTGCGGCCGTCGTGCTGGTGTTGATCGCGAAGCAGTGGCGCCGGATATCAGCAACACTCAGGCAGTTACGCAACGACTTCGAAGCCGCGGGGCTGATGCGAGCCAAGGACAACGGACGGGACAAGGCGGACTTGCACAAAAGGTCCAAGAGCGGTTGAACGAACTGGAAAACAACGCGAAAGCTAAGGGAGGGAGCATGAACTTTTGGGGCCATTGTGCGGCCGGAGTATTGATTGCTGCGGCTATTTTCTCGACAACACCACGCTACCAGATCAGCAACAGTGGACATGAAGCGATGCGGATCGATACTCACACTGGCGAAGTCAGTTATTGCAAAGCCATTGCAATAGATGAAGTGCCGGTATGCTCGGATTTCGGTTCGCGCAGCCTTAAGCAATATCGAGCCTAGCGGCAAGCAGCAGCGCAACAGACACAGCCGACGAGCCAAACGCCGGTCTCTGACGAAGATTTGCAAACATGGTTCAACGATCTGATGAATGGCAAGGCCCAAACGCGAGCCGACTAGTTTTCACCCTCATATGGAATTGAAGTGCCTTACCTTCTCCTTGGTTTACTCACTGCGGTTGCAACAACCGCAAGGGCAAAAAGTCTGTTGGAAAGCGAGAATGGCTACAGGCACGCGCTGGTTTCGAGCGTGTTCTCTCCGGGCATCTGGTACGAGAAGTGTCCCGGCGACAAAAACGCGCCGGAGTTTGTTCAACGCCGCGAACTCGCTCTGTCGGGGATAGCGGGCTCAGTGGCGACGACAAATCACTTGGCGAAGACCTTGTAAGAACCCACTGCAGGCAAAGACTGACAGAGCGAGCTAATGGCCCTGATCTTCGCGAACAAGGGTCTCCAAACCATAGTGGTCTTCTAGATCGAACCGGCGAGAGAACGTTTCGAACGCGTGAGGAACCGCATCAAATCTGCGGAAGCGTGAACCGTGTTCACGGCCCATTTCGAATAATGCGGGTGATCTTGTCCGATGGGTAATAGATCACCTCTTCCCCCGACAGAACGAACATGCCGTTCGATGTGACACGTAGAAGTCTTGCGTTCACATAGTTTCGATCATCGGCAATGATGCGATACGTCTCTGGCGAGGTTTTCGCTTCCTTGGCGGCGTAATTGCCGTCAATAGCTCCCATCGCGACAACGGAAAAGAAGAAGAGCATGATAACCAGGCCAAGGCGAAAATGCGTACCACGTGAGGCTACCATAGCCACAAGGGTTCCAGCGGTGGTGTTAGCCAAAAACCATGTAGTTACCCCACGCCCATAATCGGCGCTCAAAAGCGGCATTAGAACGATCGAAGCGACCATTGGCCCTAGCGTGAACAGCGCAGCAACCCATGGGTGAGCGTTCCGGCTTTTAAAGGCCTCGAAGTATAGGAATGCAAGGGCAAGCGATCCTGGCGCGTAGTGAGACAGGTTAAAAGCGGTGGCGGAGGCGTCGTAGAGACCACTAGGCAAAACAAGGTTCCACGCAGGCAATCCAACTAGGTCAACAAGGCCGTAGGAATATCCGAGCGCATAGGCCGAGATGGCAGCCACGAATGCGGCCAACACTGTCGTAAGGTCTTGAAATGTCATTATGTCCTGCCCGAATCAAAGTTTTGCAAGAAAGTACCAAATCTACACAGCGGCTACATACTGATCTTGCATTTCAGCTCTAACACAACTAATCGATGAGCCCATTGAAACACTAGCGGTTTCGGGGGAGACGCTGGGCAACAATTCCAAAAAACCACTCAAAATAGAAGTGGCTGAGCCGATTTCGAGCCCGACGCCTTGGCCAAACGCCAATGCGCGGCTTCTTGGGCTGGGCGTCGGCCTACCAGTTAAACCGCTCGATCGGCTCGCCCAGTTCAGTCCCCTCGAATTCGAACGCTTCACTCTCGAATGGGCGACAGACTATCTTTCGCGTGTTGAGCATGTCGTGGAAGTTCAGCAGCGTGGTGGTGCCGGTGACAAGGGCCGCGACGTAATCGTCTGGATCGATCCCACTGATGTTAATCCCCGGCGCTGGCGCCTGTATCAGTGCAAGCACTACTCCTCCCGTCTCGGTACGGCGACTGCATCGAGCGAAATTGGCAAGGTTCTGTATTACACCTTCATCGGTGACTACAGTCCACCGGAAGAGTATTGGTTCGTCACACACCTAGGGGTCGTGGGACCGCTGCAAGACCTTCTTGATGAACCTTCCAAGCTGAAGGCGCACATCTTGGCGAACTGGTCAGACCAGTGTGCCGACAAGATAATGAAGGAAAGCGTTTTGCTGTCAGCAGAACTAATCAAGCATATCCAGGCCTTTGATTTCAGCATCTTCAAGGCAAAGCAGCCGCTTGACCTCATCAACGAGCACTCAAAAACCCGCTATCACCTGCCAGTCTTTGGTTTGCCGCTGATCGATCGGCCGAAACCTCCAGCCCCTCCGTCAACGGTTGGCCCCGGTGA
Source organism: Sinorhizobium fredii (assembly GCF_002944405.1). Taxonomy (NCBI): domain Bacteria; kingdom Pseudomonadati; phylum Pseudomonadota; class Alphaproteobacteria; order Hyphomicrobiales; family Rhizobiaceae; genus Ensifer; species Ensifer fredii. Next base: position 475,262 of record NZ_CP024309.1, read on the forward strand.
AATGGGATACGTCTCCCAGCTGTTTGACGTGATCGGTGAGAACTTGGGCGTTTCGGTAGGGCAAGTGACGGACTTTGCCCACAGCGATCCCCATCGGCGGCTTTTCGAGAGATCACGTATCACCTTCTTCTGCGCAGAGAACCTCAAGGAGCTGGCGCGTGACCAAATGGCTGACGCTGGGTTCTTCGAAACTCTCGTCGATGAATTTCATGACGGACTTTACCATGTGCACACGGACGATGCCGGAACCGGCCTCAAGAACCTGAAGGCGACAATTCAAGCAGCTCAAAGCCTTCAACTGGGGGGTCATGCGCTTTCCCAGCATGTCGTTGCCAACGATCGGGAGGGGATCTGCCATCACATGGCGAATGACGATCGCATCCGGTGGTGCAAAACATGAGTTCTGACCTGCGCCGCAAATCTCGACCGTTTAACTCGCCACTCGAATGCGGGTTGCGAATGCTCTTCATTCTCACTGCTCAAGCCGAACGGTTCGCCGACTTGCAAAGGCTTGTGAACTACGATTACTTACTAGTGCACTCTGGAGACATCCCCGACGGGCCCAAAAGCCTCCACCCGGATGTCCCGTTTCGCGGGAATGAGTTGCTGGTCAAGCGTGATCTTGTACACGCCGGGTTGACTGCAATGTTCTCGAGAGAGCTGATCGAAAAATCCTTTACGATCATGGGCATCATGTATCGTGCCAATGAACTGACTTTAGCGTTCACAAAGCTCCTTTGCTCAGCCTACGCGGACGACTTGCGTGCACGCTCGCAGTGGCTCGTCGAGCGATTTGGTGACATGCCGGATCACGAACTCGAGATATTCATGGGCGCTAATGTTGGCAAGTGGGGAGCTGAGTTCGACCGCTTCACCGCGGCGCGAGATCTGGAACTGTAAAAATGCAACTTCGCAAGATACGCCTGTCAGGGTCAGATGTACCCAGTGCAGAAATCGCGTTCACTGTGGGCGCAAATGTACTTGCCGGCCAGTCGGACACAGGCAAGAGCTACCTTCTCCATTGCCTGGACTTCATCCTCGGAGCTGATGAGCTAAGGAAACGCATACCCGAAGCTGAACCATATTCGCAGCTCCATGTCGAATTTCAGGAGCCCCTTGGCGAATACCTCACTCTAGAGCGCAACCTGTCAGGGGGAGAACTTGCTGTTCACAGATGTCGGATGGATGAAATCGTCGAAGATGGCGAGAGGGTAATCCGGAGCAGATCTGGAAGCAGTCAGGCCAAAGATCTGTCATCGGTATTGCTTCCATTTGCTGATATGGCCGGCGAAGCGAAGCTTCGAAAGAACGACCGCGGAGAAACGCAGCGCCTGACTGTCAGGACCCTCTTGCCAATTTTCCTCGTCAACGAAATTGCGATGATCGATGAGAAATCGCCGGTCGTCGGTGACGGAACCTTCGATGCCACGGCTCGCAAACGCATGTTCGCTTATCTGTTGTCCGGTAAGGACGATTCGGGGATCATTGCAGCCGAACGCCGCGATATCATCCGTGCGCGGGATCAAGCAAAGCTTGGACTGATCGCAGATCTGCTTGAACCTTTGGAACGCAAGGTCAAATCCTTTTCCGATGACCCTAACGACACCATCGACAAGGTCGACAATGCGATCGGATCGATCACGACGGAGCTTAATACGACAACCGAGACCCGCACCGCAGTTCTTCGTAACCTTCAGACAGAAATAGCGGAACTACAGCGCGCTGAAACACAGATCATAGCAATAGGTGAAGTACTCGATCGGTACAAACTCCTATCGGCGCGATACAAGTCTGACCTGGGGCGGCTCGACTTTATCGCTGAAGGTGCACATTACTTCGATGGCCTTCAAGAGGTTCACTGCCCTTTATGCGACCAGCCAATGAGCCGAGACCATTTGCATGTCGCACAGGAAAGAAGTGCAGATGTTTATGCGGGCGCACGAGCAGAAGCCTCCAAGATCAAGGCACTGAGTACGGACCTGTCTCAAGTGATCATCACCCTTGAGGAACGGCTGGCTGACTGGCGCGAAGGCGAAGCCACATCGAGAAATAACATCAAGGACTTCCAAGAGCGGCTGGATCGTCAGCTGGCGCCGGCGCTTTCAGACTTGAACTCCCGGCTCGAGAAACTGATACGCCGGCGTGTTGAACTCGAAGGCGCGCGCAACGATAAAGATCAACTCGACAATCTTCAGTTGATGAAGGCTGAGATCGAAAGAACGAGCACTGGCAAGACCGGCACGTCGAAATGGGAGCCGCTGCCATCAGTCGCATTGCGGAATCTTTGCAAATGCATCGAAATGGTCTTGATCGAATGGCAGTGGAGTACCGAACCTCGTGTTGAGTTTGATCAAGCGGATTTCGATATCGTTGTCGATGGTCAGTCGCGCCAGTCGCACGGTAAGGGTGTGCGCTCAATCCTTCATTCAGCCTTCGTGATTGGGCTTCTGCGCTACAGCGCCGAATACGAGAAGCCTCACCCTGGTTTCGTTGTGCTCGATTCGCCTCTGACGAGCTATCGCAAGTCTCCATCAGTCAATAACGGGGACGGACCGATCCCACCGATGATCGAAGTGGGCTTCTGGAAATCCTTGGCTGAGGTCACTTCGAAGATTCAGGTCATCGTGATCGAAAACAAGGAGCCGCCCAAAGAAGTGGCTGACGCGGTTTCGTACACATGGTTCGCCGGCGACGACGCGAAAGATGGCGAGCGGAAGGCGTTCATTCCATCGTAGAGAAGAGACTGGTTTGCCAAATCCGATCCCAAACATGGCAAAGCGAACTTGAAACGCTCTCGAAACTCGGGAATTGCGGCAACCCATCTCTGTTGGAAGTCGGTAAGGGAATTTTCGCGCAACCAGTCCGGCCTCTTCAGATGTAAAACTTGATGACGACGTGACCAAGTCCGTGATTCAAGCAACCCTCTACCGGCCCATCCTCATCAAGGTATCATCCATTCTCTGGAATAGCAGATTTTCAGGTGGCTCCCCCACGTCGGCTCCCTCGTAACCATACGGCCGAGGCCGCGGTCGTTTCGATTTCGCTAGCCGGGGTCAAACTAAAGGGCTGCAACGCCCTCAATACATGTCGTAACATCGTCACCGATCCAAATCTGATCTTCGACCAGCTCCACATGAACGCGTCCTTCGCGTCCAAGGACGGTACCCTGGCTGGCAATGTATGACGGAGGCGCGATGCCGTTGCCAATTAACCATTGAGCGATGCCAGCGTTTAAGCTGCCGGTTACCGGATCTTCAAAACCGGCCGCGGTAAAGGCACGCACCTCGAAATCCGAGTGGGCTGGGATGCTCGCGCGGCCGCAAGCCACGCCTGGCTGCGCGCCAGGCCTACTATCTGCTCTGGCGCTGCCAAGAGCCCGTGGATCTCGTATCGGCTTAGCTTCTCGTCCAGGCCCATTTCTAATCTCGAGCCAGCGCAGTGCCGCCGCTCGCCTCAGTCTCTCACGATTTCACCGAAGAAGCCAGTAAGAGGGCGCACGGATGGGTCCCGTGCTGCGCAACCAGAAGCCGAGAAACATCCCCGATTAGCGCTCAGAGTCACTCAGCGCTTGCTTTGTTCGCTGCTTGTTCTATTTTCAGGTTGTCTAGCTTAATCGCTTCGTCCACAGCTTGGTGTGCTTTGTCCACTGTTCTGACGCGAGTCGAGGCGAATCACCATTGAGCGACAGACAGGCTCATGCAAGTTCAGGATGGAACAACGGACCATGAGATGACCAACGCACAGGAAATCCGCGGGAACCAAATGCAAAACAGACCCATCTCCGATGAGTTCGTGTGTTGGTCCCGTATGCAAAGCGAAGCTGGGCAGGGACTTTCCAAAATCCTTCAGCGCAAAGAAAACGAGCGTCAAGCCGGAGAAGGCATTTTTTTTGGGGCGTTGGGAATGCCCCGTCGACGATGATTCCAGCCTTGGCCCGCCTCAAGCGGGAGATTCCCATGTATTTCTCAATCATGAAGAGCAAGCCCAAACTCGTCGACTCTGCACCGTCAAGCGTTGTTGTCTGGCGCCGGTATGTCGATCTTCATGGGGCGGAAAAACCTCTACCGCCGTTCGCTCTAATCACTAGCCGCGGGAATAGCGGAAGTGGTAGCCAGAAGACTAAGCATTTTGCACTTGTATGCCGATCTGACCAAGAACTGAAACTTGAGAACGGGCATGCCTTCGATCATCACATGTACCGGAATGCCGGAGCGAAGGGCGGTCAAGTCGGCGCATCGCAAGTCACCGCGTTGCTGACCCGCGACCCTTCAGTGGCGGCTGGAATAGCTCAGTACGAGATCAACTTACGCGCTAAACTGACCGGCAGCTATTGGGTGCGTCTCACCGACCCTTTGCCACTGTCAGAGTCGCAAATTTCCCTTTATAATTGCGCAGCTGCGCCCAGCGCCGTGGATTGGATCGAGTTCGTGTCAGATCTTCGGCAAAGAACCTCGACACGCGCCGAAGTCGGAGCGCAGCTGGGTCTGTTTTAGAAAGTAGCGGCTCCTACTAAATTGGAACCATAGACGGGACTTGCGTGACAACTGAAGCTCAAAAGCTCCGCCAACAGTTGAGACGTTCCGGCTTAAGTGAAAAAGCCATCGACGCAGCTTGGCCGGCGTGGTGGTCAGATGAATTGGAAGCAAGCCCGTCGAGCCGTGCCGAACTCCGGTTTACGCTGGCACGAAAACTCGGGCTCAGCCCGAAGCCTCTCTTAGGTGAGCGGGTCGAGTTTATTTGGCGCGACCGGGCTCGCTTCAAGCATCTCGCGGCTGGAGACGATGTTCGACAGGACGCTATTACGTCCTTTGGGGTTTCTGTCGGCAAGCTGCTAATCAAAGCAACACCTGCTGTTGAGTTTCCCCCCGTGCGCGCCGATGAGCTTCGCGATGCTGTGCTCTCACAGGCGCCATTTGTCGACCTTCGTTCACTTGTTACCGTCTGTTGGGGGCTAGGTATTCCGGTTATCCATTTGCGGGTCTTCCCCCTCGACCGGAAATCCATGCATGCCATGGTCGTTGAAGATCAAGGAAGATACGCTGTCTTACTCGGTCGAGATTCTCAGTATCCGGCTCCGATCGCCTTTACCCTTGCACACGAGTTGGGGCACGTCATGCTTGGGCATCTTCGTGGAACCTCTGCCATAGTCGACCTTGAGGAAAGTGAGTACGACGTTCCAGGAGACCCTCAGGAAGATGAAGCAGATACGTTCGCGATTTCCCTTCTAACCGGGTCAGCGAACCCGGAGATCACTACCAATGTGGACAACTTCGGCCCGAAGGCTCTAGCTCAGGCGGTGCTCGACGCCGGCCCAAGGCACGGGATCGAACCAGGAACCCTAGCCCTCTGCCTTGCCCACCGAACGCAGAAGTGGCCCGCCGCGATGGCAGCGCTCCAGCATATCTACACCACGGGGAAACCAGTCTGGCAGGAGGTGAATGGTATAGCGAATTCGCAGCTAAAATGGACCGAGTTGAGCGACGATTCCGCCAGTTTCCTCGAAAATGTAATGCTTGGGCCCAATGCATGAACTGATATTGGTCGACAACGACGTCGCGTTGAAGGTCTGTGCGTACGCCAGCGCCACTGACCTCATTGACCTCGGCTCAGCGCCAAATCACTCGCTAGCGATGCTCCGCGTCGCGCGCTTTACGATCGATCGCCGTGTTCAAAGGGCGCGATATGTACGGGATCCCGAGAAGCTCCAGTCTCAATGGACGATTCTCTCGGCGGCGATAAATTGGATTGAACCTACTACGGAAGAGGTTGAGTTCGCTGCCGAGCTCGAAGAGAGCGCGATGAACTTGAACGTAGACCTTGACGGCGGCGAGAGCCAACTCTTCGCAATCCTCGTTTCTCGGCTCTCACCCTTGTTACTCACCGGGGACAAGCGAGCTATCGTTGCAATCGAAACCATTGGTCAGTTGCTTCCGGCCGGGCGTGTTGCCTGCCTTGAGCAAGTTATTTCCACGGTTCTGCAAAAGATTGGTGTCGATGTACTTCGCGAACGCATCTGCAGTGAACCGGATGTTGATCGCTCCCTATCTATAGCTTTCGCATGTCACAGCAATTCATATCTCGTTTCTGTCACTTCGATCGAAGAAGGTCTGGCAAGCTATGTTGCTTCTGTCCAACGGTCGGCGCCCTCGATAATCGTCCCGACCACTGATCTCTCAGCGGTAGTTTCTTAGAAAAACTGCGTACGGGGTCTTTAGCTCTGCTACGAGACTTATTTGACGATCGAAGGCGGGATCCTCGACGTTTGCGAGTTCAGGTTCACTAAGGACCTCAAGGCACGCCTTATCCACTCTGCCATTGATGTATCGGCTGCCGAGGCGCCCCGCACTTGGTCCGACGGGAACCCGCGTCATGTTCAGAGGCAGCTTGAAATTGTCCTCCAAGATTTCATCAATGACCAAAGCATATCGTGATCCTCGCACTTCAATTGAGTCCGGTATGGTCTCCCACTTAATTCCGTCAATTGAATACTCAGCTGCACATAACGGTTCAGCAAAGTGGTTCGAAACCATGGACTCCATACAAAGATGGATGCGCTTGCCAGTTCCTTGGAAGGCCTTTGCGAACGGCTGTACCATTGACGTCGGGTGGCAAGTATTGCCACCATATCCCCAAAGGCCATATCCCGTGTTTTTGATTTCCTCAGTTTTACGTTTGATAATATCTGCCAGCGTCTCTTGAGCGTGCGTCCCTACTTTCATGAACAGAATGCCGTTTCCTGGGGCAATAAGATTAGTCACCTTGTCTCTCCAAAAGTTCCAGCTCGTATTCGTCGTCAGAAGCTTTGCCGTAGTCTGGCCTCTTCCGCTCACGGACAAACTTCACCTTCGGCGCCTGCAGTTTGCCGTAGAAATTTTCGAGGCGCTCCACCGCGGTTGCGGTGCTAGGCTTGTACCGCTCCCCATTTTTCGGAAGCGAGTTTACAAACAAGTTGCATGAACGAAGCTCCGGCGCATCATCCAAATGATACTCGTGAAGCTTGCGCTGCATGCGCGAAACGTAAAACCCGCGCTCTAGCGAGAAAGCCTGAACACTGGCTAGAACCTGCTTCGGCCAATCCAATTCGTCATCATCCGCGATAACGATCATGCCCTCGCCTTCATATCGGACGGCTTCAATACCCCGCTCTACAAAGACATTTACACTCTCGCCATTGTTTGACGCACCCCAAGGTGGGTTCGTGTAGAACAGGTCGTATTTCGTTCGATCCGGAAAAGCGTCCAAACAATTGTAGAGCTCAGCATCAAGATGCTCGAGCCGCTCCCTGTCGGCAAACCTTTTGACGGCGTTGACGGTTCGCTCGTCGAAATCGAAGACCGTGATCTTGGACGGTCCAAACGACAGAACTTGTCGCGCCATGAGATACGCCACGCAGACGCTAATCGCGTCTCCATCTCCGATGAAAGCTAGCCTTTTCTTGTCCGCCCAATCCGCCACCAGTTCGCTTTGGACGACCATGTCGCCCGTCTTCATGTGGATCTGATCAAAATCTCTAAGCGGCCGAGGGCGATTTTGGACCACATCAGATACCGCATTAATCGCTCGATGGAGATCAACTTGCTCGCGCATCCTTGCCCCCGTCTACCTGCTTAGCCGATCGCCAAGCCGACGAATAAGGGCGGCCTGATCGATGCTCGAATCGAAGAGGTAGACCGGCCGACCGATAGCTACTCCATAGGTCGCAGCAACCCCTGCCTGAAGCGAAGTGTGCATTCGCGCCTCCTCGTGATCGATCTGAGGCCGGCCTTCTGCGTCAGAGTTGATCCGCTCTACAGTGACGTTCGGTGGGGTGAACAAAACCCAGATCTCATCCGGTGCAAGAGCTTTCACCTGAGCCTCTGAAAATGCGGTGATCCGGTACCCAAAGTCCTCCTTAGTGACTGGATGGCTGTCTATTACGATTGGATAGGTTCCACGGTTGGTATTAACAAACTCCAAGAGCTCTTTGTCGACCGCCGCAACATCCTCTGGAGTAACCACGTTCGCCGAAAGGCGCCTAAGGTCAGCTTGGCTTCCGATCTGCGCCCGCTCTTTAACATAGCGAGTGAGCTCGGCCCCATACTCCCAAATCTTGAGCCCCGGAATTTGCTGTTTCAGCAAACGCGCAGTCGTACTTTTTCCGGCCGCGGGTGCGCCGGTCAGATATACTGTCTTCATCAACCTCATCCCAACACCACTTGTGGTAAAGTAGTTGATTCCTGAATGACTACAACAGGTTTTGTGCTCGCTATTCGGCTGGCTTCGCCTTGCGCCACGCGGCTCGTGTCTTTGGAGAAATAGCGATTGCTGCGAGCACTTGGGCGAATCTTAGGTGGTCATTAACCATCTGTATTAACGCCTAAAATTTGACAAACGGAAGTCAATTTGCCCAACACTTCCGTCATCCGGACGCCATTTACCGCGCCCCGTTCATTATCATAGGTTCCAAGTATCGATATCAGGGTTAGGCCGTGTATATCTTCGGCTCCAAGCGGGATATTATACATGCTTCTATTCCCAAAGGTGGCGACTTAATCGGGATACATCCGAACACCGTGCTTCTGCAAATCTACGCGGTTCCGCAGCAACGGCACTCTTGGGATTTAGATGGACGGCGACATTAAGCAATCTTGCCGTCCCAAATAGACTAAAATGCGACGCCGACCCAGGGGATGCCACGGCCGACATCGGCAATATCGGCGGATAGACCTGCAACTGACGATGACCGATCCGCGGGGAATGTCCGCCGATTGCAAATGAGATCTACTCGCCTCGCCCAAGTCAGCCGGATTTCGTCACGAGCGCGGCTGGGTCAACACCCAAAGCGTCTGCGATCTGACCGAGAACGGTGACGCTTGCTGAAGCATCAGCGCGCTCGATTTTTCCGATATAGCGCGCGCTCAGCCCCGTGAGGTCTGCCAGTTCTTCCTGCGTGAGGTGTTTGCCATGACGTATCCGACGCAGGTTGATCGCCATGACCTCCTTGAGATCCATGACGTGAGCGGAACTGAAATAGGAAGAATCGTTCCAGGAACGATAGTTCCGATTCGTTTCCGCACGTGTTATTGGTTGAGCCGCCGCGCATTACTTTTAAGTTCGATGAGCTGGCGATTCAGACCGTGCAGTCACGGCGCAAACGATATATTGCGCACGGTAGTGTTCTTGTGAGTGGGTGGCGAAATGAAAGTTGAGGACAAGCGGATGGCCGAGCGTAACGCATCCGGGAAAGCCGAGGAACCCACAGAGGCAGGATCTCGCTACAGCTCACTGAAGAAAGAAGAACTGGCGGACTTGGCGGTTTCGGCAATCCTCCAGCATCGGCGTCTTCTCATCGCCGATGAAGCTGTCTATCAAGAATGGCTCCGCGCCAGCGCCGATCCCTCCGTCTCGAGCGCAGTTCTTCAGAGCCTGCAGGACGAGCATTTGGCTCGGCAGAAAAAGTCGCAAGCCCAGCAGGAGGAACTCTCTGAAATCGTCGAGGCTCTCGGGTATGTCCCTGATGTTCCCCCGGAGGATGAGGACTGATGCTCAGATCAGTCCCCGGTCTTTGACAATCGCAACAAGCTGGGCAACCGTCTTGGCGTCGAACTTTCGCCGCGCGCTGTCCAGATAGTGCTGCACCGTCCTCTCTTTGATGCCCGTCAGCTTGGCGGTGTCCCCCGCGCTCCTCCCCTTTATCGCCCACATCAGGCACATGGCTTCCCGTGGGGAAAGCATCCGCTTAGGCGCGACGAGCATCGTGGCGCCGATGATCTTCAGGCGGTAATGAATCGTCATGACCGCCTGAAGCGCCTTTCGACCGTCCTGCAGTTTCGAAATGTCAGCCTTCCGCTCCGATGACGCCAGGGTCAGCATCATCTTCGAGCCGAAGCTACCCTCGACCGGAATTGTCACCCCGCTATAAATGCCATGTTCGACAGCTTGGTCACGAAACCGTCGGAGCTCGGAAGTGCCGCGATCCGGCCAGTCGTCCGCCGTCCAGGCAAACACGTCCATACGGCGCTTGGCCTCCGTGACGACGGGGTCGATGCGAGCGTAGTGACTGTTGAGATAAACGTCCTGCCATGGCTTTGGATAGGAATTGAAGGTCCGGACTTCCAGGCCTTCGGTTTGCAGATAAGCGAATCGCTCGAATCCGCATGCCTGCGCGAAGTTTTTGACCGCGTTCTTGATCATACGTTCATCGTGCGCGGCTTCCGCCATGTCGATTAGGGAGCGAAAGTCTTCGTCCACTGCTGTTCTCCTACCCACTTGTTTTCTACGAGCCTTCCACCTCGTCGTGCCTGTTGCAAAGCGTTGATCAGATGCCTGTCGTCCAGAGCTGACGCACATTCAACCCAATGTCGACCTAAAACACGAGGAAGAATGTAATACTTTTGTCGCGGTGTGGCTCGACGCGATGCTAACGAATGAACAATGAACCGGCCCTCTTCCCGTCTAGCGGCCGTTGTAGGCTGAAGGAAAAACAATGTCTTGATCCACGAGCACATTGAACTTGTAGCCAGGGCGTACGCGGATCGTCGGCTGAATACTCAAGTTCTTCGAGATCGTCTCTTCAGCCACGCGACCGAAGCTCTCCGCGAAATTGCGCCGTGCCGCGTCCGACGCCATATCCTGAGACGCCAATGTCGAGCTTTCGGGCATGGACATATCGATTCCGGTCCCGATCAGTGAGATCAATGCGGCCGAACCGAATACCCGCCAGAGATGACGATCCACCTTGTCCTTGAATCCGCCGTAGCCTTCCGCGTCGGTGCCGGCCATGCCGCCGAGCTGCAGCGTCGATCCGTTCGGAAAGATAACGTCGGTCCAGACGACAAGTACCCGCTCCTGGCCCAAGGAAATCTTCGAATCGTAGCGCCCGAAGAGTTTCGCACCCTGCGGGATAAGCAGCCGATAGCCTGTGCCGCTGTCGTAGACGTTCTGGCTGACCTGCGCGGTAATCCGGCCCGGCAGATCGGAATTAAGGCCGGTGATCAATGTCGCCGGAATCACTGAGCCGCGCTTCAGCTCATAAGGCGACATCTGTGGCACGACCTGGGCCGGCAAATAGCCGAGATCCTTGATATCCTGGTTGAAGAAGTCCTCCTTCGAGATCTGGGCGTTCGGATCGACGTTCTGTCCCATCAACCCAGATTTCATGGCTGCGGCATAAAGATCGGAGGCGCTGGTCGCCGTTGTGTCCGTGTTGTGGCGGCCGCTGTCGGTGGCATCTGCCGACGCCTTCTCAGCCTCGGAGATATCCACCTTCAGCGGCGAGTCGAGAGCGGTTGCACGCGCCTGGAGGCGAGCCATTCTCTGGCGCTGAGCTTCACGCATATATTGTTCGTCCTGCTCTCGTTTGAGGCGCGCCTTCCAGTCCTCCTCGGACTCCATGCGTGGCCGCCTTTCTTCGCGCTCAACTCGGCGGCGCTCTGCGACTGGCTCCTCCGTCTCGACTTTCTGCTCGACAACGGGGGTTGGCTGAAACGCTTCGCGTTCAACCGGCTCGCCGATGATGCCGTCGGTGACTCCGCGTTTGAGCTGGTCGCCGAAGGTTGTCGCCGGCGTGTTAGAGGCGCTGTCGATATTGTCGCCACGGTTGAGGGAAAGACCGCGCCAGGACAGGCCGATCACGACGGTGCCGCAGAACAGCACCACGAGGACGATGGCGAAAACGATTGGCAGGCGATTGAGGCGGCGGATACCCTTCTGATTATCCGCCGGATTGGACGCGCCGAGCTGGAGCGATTGCACCATGATCTCCTCCCCTCAGTTGCGCTGCATGATCGAGAGCGGGCTCGCCGGCGTGGCGCCGGCCGCTGTCGGCGTATAGACGCGGCCGAGTACGATGGAGGGTGTTGTCAGTCGAGCAAGAACCTGGCCGTCGATCCCGTCGATCGCATAGGCCAGGTCTACCGGTTGGACGTCCTTTGCGGTCTTCCCGTCAATGATGACGGTGTATCCCCAGCCCTTCAGGGCAGCCTCGAGCGCAGTCGCGAATTCCGAACTGTCATTCTCCATCCTGATCGTCGTCGTGCCGGCAGGGCCGATCTGTTCGGCAAGCCGACTTGTCATGTCGCCGGCAATGGCGCTTGCACTTGGTCCGGAAAGAGAGACCGGAGCGGTAGCGGCCGTCAGTGCCTTGTCGGTCGTCTGGCAGCCGGAAAGAAGTGTGGCAGCGATGAGGGTGAGCTGCAGCTTTCGCATGGTCATCCTCCCCGCCGAATCGTGATCTTCTGCTGCCGCCAGCCAACGCCGGAAACGAGGATCGCCTTGTCGACCGCGTAGTCAACGATCATCATGTCGTTCTTCATGCGATAGTTGACGATGCGGTTCTGCCCGCCGGAAACGACGAAAAGAACCGGTGCATCCTGGCCGGAAATCGACTTCGGGAACTGGATGTAGGTCTTGGCGTCATCCGAATAGACCCGCTTCGGCTTCCAGGATGCGACGCCGCTCACCGAATAAGAGAAGTTGAGCTTGTCGGGCGCCGGTCCGGGAATGCCGCCTGACTCCAGACGGGCATTGATGTCGGCGAGCCTGGTGGAGACATCCTCAGGATATTCGAAACCGATCCGGGCCATATACTGGCTCGGATGGGACTTCAGCTGAATGTGATAGGTGCGCCGGGATGTCGTGACGACCATCGAGGTCAGAAGCCCCGATTCGGAGGGTTTCACGATCAGGTGGATTGCCTGCCCGCCGGTCACGCCCGAGGTAGCCGGCTCGACCTTCCAGCGAACGGTATCGCCGACGAGAACGTCTCGAACCATCTCGCCGGCCTGCAGCTCGATGTCGCAGACCTGAAGCGGCGAGCAGACGACGGAGGGCTGGGTTTGGCCGAAAAGGAAGATGACCTTTCCATCGGAGCCGGTGGTAACGAGGCCTGGCGTTCCCCGCCACTTCCTAGAAATGTTCGTTCCCTTCATCTCATTCGTGGTCATGCTCTGCGCCTGGGCGCAATCTACGAAAAAGAGCCCTGCCATGCAGCCGGCGGCTGCGATCAATCCTGTTTTCTGCATCGGAAAAATCCCCCCTAAAGCTGTGCCGTCCAGTCGAAATCCCGGACATAAAGACCGATCGGATTGAGGCGGATAGTTGCCTCGTCCTGCGGCGTTGTCAGCGTAACCGTCGCGATGCCCCGAAAACGGCGCGTGCCGGTTTCCTTTCCCTTGCGGTCGCGCTCGAATTCGGTCCAGTCGATCTGATAGGTCTGGTTTGAGAGAGCCACGATGTTGTTGACCTCGATCGCGACTGTGGACGTTTTCGCCTTCTCGAATGGCGAGTTGCCGCGGAACCACGCGTTGATCTTCTCCGTAGACGGATCTGCAGTCCTGAGAAGCGCATAGGTCCGGTCGATGTGTTGCTTTTGCACCACGGCGTCCGGCGTGATCGAGCGGAAGCTGCTTACGAAGTTGCCGAGCGTCGCGCGTACTACGCGGGCGTCGGCATACTCGATCTGCTCCGGGAAGCCGGCTGTTACCGACGTCCCGAGTTTGTCGACCTCGACGATATAGGGCACGAGCCTGACCTGGGTGCTCAGGTACATCGCGTAACTGAACCCGATCACGGCCATGGACAGGCCAAGGATCCCGACAAGACGCCAGGCTGTGGCCGCTTTGACATAGGAGCCGTATCGTTCCGACCATTCCTGGCGCGCGGCGAGATACGGGTTCTCGGGGGCGCGGTTCGCTGCCATCGATCCAACCTTTCCTTTGCTGTTAGTCGTTGCGTTCGGGAGGTCGCTTTGGAGCGCTGTGCCCGCTGCGGCTCTCGTCGAGCTTGGCGTTCGCGAGCCCGAGGAGCGAGCCAGCATAGGCACCCGGCGAGCCGATCGCCTTCTCCTTCGCCGCCGATCCCGCAGCCTTGCCGGCCGAACCGATGCCCGCGCCGACGCCTATGAAGGCGGACCCCATGACTGAGGAACCCGCGGCTCTGGCGGCTTGCGCCGCCGCAAACCCCGCCCCTGCCGCACCCGCTGTGAGAAATGCGGCCCCAGCAACAAAGGACGCCGCCTGGCCACCATGGCGGATCGCTTCCATCCCCCCGGAGACGGACGCACCATGGACGACGCCCTGGATGATCCCTGGAACGTACATGGCGATGATGAAGACCACGACGGAAATACCGGCGATGGCCAGGGTCGTGACGAACTGATCCGACGTCGCCGTGGGAGCCTGGGCGAGACCGAGCAGGACGTTCGATCCGATCCTGGCGATCATCACCAGGGCCATGAGCTTCATGCCGACGCCAAAGGCATAGACGAGATAGCGAACGGCAAAGTCTTTCGTGAACGACGTACCGCCCAATCCGAGCATGATCATGCCCGCGAGCAGGCCGACATACATCTCGACCATCACCGACACGAAAATCGCCGCCACAAGCGAGAAGCATATGACGACGACGCTCATCGCCAACACTGCAGCGATCGCCAGCGCATTGTCTTCGAACACACCGAACTGCGCCTGTTGCGACATTTGCGAGGCAACCCGTATTCCGGCGTCAAACACTTCTGCGGGCGAGGCTGAACCGCCGCCGGCTCCGATCTGGAAAAGGCTGTCGACGACGGCTCGGGCGAATGTCGGACCCTTATCAAGAACAAACGCGAAGAAGCCGACGAACATGATCCGCCTGACCAGTTCGGCAAACCAGCTATCAAGCGCAGCCGCCTGGATTGCGAGCCAGACCGCCGCAATACCGATCTCGATTGCAGCGAGGATCCAAAATAGCGATCTCGCCGCATCCATGATGGTGGCTTCCCACCCCTTCGCTGCGGACGAGACCTGATTTTCCAGTTCGGTTAGAACCTGTCCCTCCTGTGCGAAAGCCGGAACGGCACATGCGACGCAAAAGAGCCCTGCGATCACGACCGAGCGCGTGAGAATTTTATTCACCATCTCGGACGCAGCTCCTGACCATCTTTAACGGGAGGCAACCCGCTGCCGGAGCCGAAGAAGGTCTGCCCGGCAGAGCGCTGCCCGTCCGTGAGGCCAAGTTTGCTACTGTCTGTCGAATTGACAATCAGCGCGATCGCCGCCATCGCATGAGAGAGGAGAACGAGCGAAAGGGCGATGAGGATAGCGCGGTTCACCAGCGGGGCTCCATCTTTTGACCTTCGGGAATGCTCTTGACCTCGGCGTTGAAGAACTTTTCACGCCGAGCTTGGGCCAGATCCTTGTCGGTCTGTTCGGCTTGCAGCCAGGTGCCCATCATGGTCATCTGCTGGGAAACGAGGCCACGAAGCTTCTGCATCTGCGCGACTTGTTGAGCAGCGATCTGGTGCCCGACCTGCAAGGCCCTCATCTGCCCGTCTGCCGTTTCGGACATCGATCTCAAAGACGACATCGTGCTTTCCTCGCCGTCGAATTGATCGGCCGTGAGGCTTGCCCCCTCTAGCGTGCTGGCGATGGTGTCGCGGTTGGTATCCGACCACGTCTCGTACGTGGACGAAAAGCTCGCTGCATTCGGCAGATTGGTCTTGAGGTTGGCATAGCTCTGAAACCGTTGCTGAAGCAGGTCGTCGGCATTCGCCATCGAAAACGAAACGCTCTGACCCTGGTCGACGATGCTGCGGAGCTGATTGAGATCGCTCTCGACATCACCCCAGATATGGGACGGCAGCGTGGCCGTGTTTTGGAGCAGGTTTTGATAGATGTTCAGCTGGGTTTCGATCTGCTGGGCAAGTTGGCTGATCTGCGTGAGCTGGTTCTGGATTTGCTCGCCGGATTGCCCGACCAGCGAAACCAGTTCACCGTTGTTGAGCACCTGGGTCCATTCAGTGGCGGCACCTGTCGCCGTGCCGGCTTGCGCTGGAATGGCTGCGGCGATGGACGCGGCGGCGAGCAGCCCGGCGAGCAGGTTAGTCGAAGTTGAGCAGCCATGCGGCATCGTGAACTCCTCGCGTTTTCAGCCAATGGATCGGCCATTCGCGGCCATGTTCGGTTTTCAGCGCGCGGACGCGCTTCAGGTCGTCCTTGCCGGAAGCGCCGACAAAGCTCAGCGCTGCAGGACCAAGCGCCATGTCGAAGAGCCGCCGGCCTTCCGGCGTCGCGACGTAGTACTCGCGCTTGGGGATCGCGGCCGCGACGATCTCGATCTGGCGATCGTTGAAACCCAACCGCTCATAGAACTCCCGCGTTCCCGGCTCGCGGGCGGCACCGTTCGGGAGGCAGATCTTCGTGGGGCACGATTCCTTCAGCACGTCGATGATGCCGGAGCTCTCCGCATCCGAAATAGATTGAGTCGCAAGGACCACAGCGCAGTTCGCCTTGCGCAGCACCTTCAGCCACTCGCGGATCTTGGCTCGAAACACGGGATGACCGAGCATCAGCCAGGCTTCGTCGAGGATGATCAGGCTTGGCGAGCCGTCGAGGCGCTTTTCGATGCGGTGGAACAGGCAGGTGAGCACCGGCACAAGATTGCGCTCACCCATGCTCATGAGACGCTCGATCTCGAAAGTTTGGAACCCACCGAGCGACAGGCCGTCCTGCTCGGCGTCGAGCAACTGACCCATCGGCCCGTCGACTGTGTAGTGGTGCAGCGCATCCTTGATCTCGCGCATCTGAACGCCGCTGAGGAAATCTGATAGCGATCGCCCGGGAGCGCTGGCCATCAACCCGATTTGCCGGGAGATGGCATTGCGGTGATCGGGCGTAATGCGCACGCCTTGCAGCGCGACCAGCATCTCCATCCATTCCGCCGCCCAGGCGCGATCTGCGTCGCTGTCCAGATCGGAGAGCGGGCAGAAGGCGAGCACCCTCCGATCTGCGTCGCTGTCCAGATCGGAGAGCGGGCAGAAGGCGAGCACCCTCCCTTCTCCTTCGTTGGCGACGCCGATCTCGTAGTGGTCGCCATCGACAGCCAGCGTCAACGGTAGAAGTGAATTTCCCTTGTCGAAGGCGAAGATCTGGGCCCCGTCGTAACGCCGAAACTGCGCAGCGATCAGCGCCAGAAGCGTTGACTTGCCCGACCCGGTTGGACCGAAGACTAGGGTGTGGCCGACGTCGTCAACATGCAGGTTGAGGCGGAACGGTGTTGAACCGCTCGAAACCTGGATCAATGGGGGTGAATTCGCCGGATAGAAGGGGCATGGCGCGACCGGATTGCCGGACCAGACCGAGTTCAGCGGAATAAGATCGGCGAGATTGCTGGTGTTGATCAGCGGCTCGCGGATATTGCAGTACCAGTTGCCCGGCAGACTGCCGAGGTAGGCGTCGGTGGCATTGAGCGTCTCGATCCGTGCTCCAAAACCTTCCGCCTGGATCAGCCGGCGTATCGACTCCGCCTTTTCCTGAAGTGCCTCGCCATCTTCATCGAAGAGCACGATGACTGGCGTGTAGTAGCCGTAAGCGACCAGTTTCGACGAGGCCTGTGCGATCGCGTCCTCAGTGTCGGCCACCATGGTCATGGCGTCCTGGTCGACTGACCGGCTCTCTGTCTGGAATAACTGGTCGAAAAACGGGCGAACCTTCTGCTGCCACTTCTTGCGTGTGCGTTCAAGCGTCTGGCGGGCTTCTTCCGCGTCGAGAAAGATGAATCGCGATGACCAGCGATAGGTGTGCGGCATCAGGTCGAGACTGTTGAGGATCCCGGGCCAGCTTTCTGCCGGCAAACCGTCAATCGCGACGACGCCAAGAAACCGTTTCTCGATCTTCGGCGTCAGGCCGTGCTCGAGCTCGGCTGTCGCGATCCAATCGAGATACATGGGGACGTCCGGCAGCCGGATTGGATGGTTTTCGCCGGTCACGCAGAAGCGAATGAACTGCAGCAGCTCATCATACCGGGCAAAACGCACCCCTCCCCTTTCGCTGACCTCGCGCGTTTCCATGCGTCGGATCGAGAGCGTGTTCGCCAAATACTGCTCGATCTCGCGAACGGCGTTATTGAACATGAAGAGCACCGTGTCCGCATACGATTTCTTGCGGCTTTCCTCGTCGGAGTAGATGTATTTGCTGAGCGCGGTCTTCGTGGACTCCAGCGGCCGGTAGGTCAGTATCAGCGCGTGCTTGCTCTCGAAATGCCCCCGCTCACGCGCGAAATGCGTCCGGCGCTCGGCGTCGATCGCACGCGTGACCGGATCGGGGAAATGGCATCGATCCTCTGAAGGGTAATCGATCGTCGGAAGGCGGATGGCTTCGACCTGAATCATCCAGCCGCTCCCGAGCCGCGACAGGATCGCATTGATCTGCCGCGCCAGCTCGTTGCGTTCGAGGGCGGTCGCACTTTCAGAATCCGGGCCGGCAAAGTACCAGCCGGCCATTAGACTCCCGTCCTTGAGCAGGAGGACGCCATTGTCGACGAGGCCGGCGTAAGGAACGAGATCAGCGAAGGAAGGGCCTGTGGCCCGGAAGCGTTTCAAAGCAACCACCACAGCCTCCTCAATGCCGCCGCCACGGCGAACTGGTCGCCTTGTAGTAAGGGCTGTAGCAAATGTGCCTGATGTAGATTTGCCGCATCAGTGGATCGGATTTCGCCATCATCCTGAGCAGCCCGACGATCACGACCCAGACGGCGATACCGAAGAGCGCCGAATAGACCGTCAGGACGACGAAGATCAGGATGACGGCGGCGAGCCCGGTGAGCAACACCAGTTCCCGATCGGCGCCCATCAGCAGGTTCGGACGGGACAATGCGCGATGAATGCGATTGCGCTGCAGGCCGGACAGGGAATCAGCCACGGGGCCCCTCCCCTTCTCCGTTGAAGCCGAACGACTGCCTCTCCTCGTCCATCAGGCCGATCGACGCGCCGGTCGCGCCGAACAGACCGACGATTTGGGTGGCGCCGAGCAGGATGCCGGCGACGAGGACGATATAGACGAGCCGCCGCGCAAAATCGTTGAGCTCGCCGCCGAAAATGAGCATGCCCCCGGCGATTGCCATCGCTGCAAGGGCAATGGCGCCGGCAACGGGGCCGGTGATAGACTCCTGAATTTGCTCCAGCGGCGCTTCCCACGGCAGCCCGCCGCCACCAGAGCTGGCGAGCGCGCAAGCAAACGGCGCGAGAACGATGGGCGCGGCAACGAGCGCGACAACGGTGACTTTACGCGACATGGCGCACCTCCTGCTCTTCGGTCAGTTGGTCTGCTTCGATCGCGTACTCGCCGCCCGCAAACCGCTCGACCTGAATGACGTCGCGTATACGCCGTCCGCGCGAAGTTCGTTCGATGGAGACGACAAGGTCGACCGCCTCGCCGATGACCTCTTGCATCGGCTGCTGGCTTGCCTCAGCGGTCAGCTGTTCGAGCCTTCGTAGCGCCGACACGGCGGTATTCGAGTGGATTGTCGCCACGCCACCGGGATGGCCGGTGTTCCACGCCTTGAGCAGTGTGAGGGCAGCACCGTCGCGGACCTCGCCGACGACAATCCTGTCCGGCCGAAGCCGGATGGTGCTCTTTAGGAGCCGCGCCATGTCGACAGTATCGCTCGTGTGCAGGAGCACGGCGTTCTCCGCCGCGCATTGGATTTCAGCCGTGTCCTCGAGGATGACGAGGCGGTCCTGGGGCGCTGACTTGACGATTTCGGCGATGATCGCATTAGCCAGCGTTGTCTTGCCAGACCCAGTTCCACCGGAAATGATGATGTTGAGCCTGGCGGCAATCGCGCTGCGGATCGTCGACGCCTGATGGGCGGTCATGACGCCAGAACGCTCAAAGTCGTCGAGCGGGATCAACCGTGAGGCCCGACGGCGAATGGTAAAAGCCGGCTTCGCCACCACCGGAGGCAGCAGTCCTTCAAACCGGTGGCCGCCGATGGGCAGTTCGCCGGAGATGATCGGTTGCTCATCATCCACCTCCGTCTGAAGGGCATGAGCGACGGTTCCGATCACCATCTCCGCGGCGGCGGCAGACATTTCGCCGGCCGGCGCAACACCGTGACCTAGCCGCTCGATGAACAGCCTACCATCGGGATTGAGCATGATCTCGACGACAGTCGCATCGTCCAGGGCGGCGCACAGGTGATCGCCGAGCGCGTCCTGAAGTTTGCGCACGAGTCGCGGATGGGAACGAAGCTGGTTCATGGCGATCTCCTTTACGCTACCTGGCTGACGGTGAGTTCGGATCGGTAGTTCGGTGGCCGCAGCTTCTGGAATGTGTCCGCATCCGCGGGCAATGTGCCCGCTACGGCCATCGTTACGCCAATCTTCTCGGGAGCACCCATCCGCTGCAGCGGCCAGCCGACGCGAGCGAGGATTCGCTCAAACCGAAGATCGGTCACGGTGACGATCTCGGTGTAGTTATTCCCTATGCACCATTCGATAATGCCCGCGAACATGGTCAGCGTGGCCTCATGGACGGAGCCGTCTCCCCTCCCCTCTTCGAGAGTCGTGTCGACGCAGAACCGGGAGCTCTCGATCATCGACGAATGGGCGGTCAGGCGGCCTTGCGGAAGTAGTGAGGGGAACACATCTGCCAGCATGGTCGGGCCTGTGGCAGGAAGAAGCCGTGCACATCCCGCCAGTCGACCGGCCTTAGAGATGGCCAGGATATAGGTCGGTTGCAGATGGTCGAATGCATCGGCCTCACGGCCTGCCGCAACGTCGACGTCCCAGTTCAGGCGGTCTGAAAAGACCTTGGCGCGCAGCTCGTGATGACTGAGGAGAAGCTCGGCTTCTCGGATATTTCTCGGTCTTGAAATCGCGAGAATCTGCATGAATCTCTCCGTCGTTGTTGGACGACGGGGAAATCAGCACGAATCTCAATCAGGCGGCAGTTGTAGAATCCTACAAGGTTTTTTCAGACCGATTCGCTCGACAACGCGGTTTCGCTCCGCGCCGGACGGACTTCGCGAAGTTTTCGAGGAGGCAAACCTATGTAGGATTCACAGTAAAACAGAAGGGGAACGTAGACGGCCTGTGTTTCCTCTAATACTCGGATTTCACAAGCTAATTTTGATTTGCCGGGGGCAGCCGGCATGGTGTCTGTTAACCGTTCGTTAACCAAGCAGCGTTTGACGCAACTGGGGAATCGGTTAACTGTAGCGCGACGGAAATTGGGCGACGATCATGAAAAAAGCGTCGCGAGTGATGTCAACCATGAATATGCGGCCAGAAAACATGATCGAATCGTCCGCCGAGAAGATTAGCAGGCAGTCTCAGTTGCTGTCCGCACAGCTGCAATCGTTGCGGGAGCGGATATACGAGCCGAATGCGATCAAAACTTTGAAAACCTACACCTCACGCGAGGTGGCTGGCCTGCTCGGAATAGCCGAATCGACTTTGCGGCAAATGTCGTTGGATGGGGAGGGCGTCATCCCTGACCGCCACGACAACGGCCGTCGCGCCTACACACTTGAGCAGATCAATGAGACACGTGAACACTTGGCGCGAAAGCGACCTCACGACGCGCTTGAATTTCTGCCCAGGCGAAGAGGCTCGGACAAGCTGCAGGTCATTGCGGTCGCGAACTTCAAGGGCGGCTCGGCCAAGACGACAACGACTGTTCATCTCGCTCACTATCTGGCCATAGCTGGGTTACGTGTTCTGGCCCTCGACCTCGACCCACAAGCCTCGCTGTCAGCCATGTTCGGCTATCAACCAGAATTCGATGTCGATGAGAATGAGACAGTCTATGCGGCGATTAGATACGATGACCGGCGGCGCCCGATACGAGATGTCATCCGGAAAACCTACTTTTCTGGTATCGATCTGATCCCCGCTAACCTTGAGCTCATGGAGTATGAGCACGAGACCCCACAGGCAATCGCCGACGGTCACGGTCGTGGAGATGAGATTTTTTTTCGGCGTCTGTCTTCTGTCATTCGCGAAGTGGAAGCTGACTACGATGTGGTCTTGATCGACGCGCCACCGCAGCTCGGCTATCTGACGCTCGGGGCATTATGCGCCGCGACCGGGCTACTGATTACCATTCATCCGGCGATGATAGACGTCGCGAGCATGAACCAGTTCTTGGCGATGATGAGCGACCTTATGTACGTCATCGAGGAACGCGGTGGCGTGCTGAAGCACGACTTCATTCGGTATGTCATAACTCGCCACAATCCGAACGACGGCCCACAGGTCAATGTCGTAACTTTGCTTCGCTCTCTGTTCAAAGAGGATGTTCTTGCGCCAGCAGTTGTCGAGACCACCGCGATCGCGAGCGCCGGCCTTGAGAAGAAAAGCCTCTATGAGATGAGCCGCGGAAGCGTCGGCCGCGATACTCTCAATCGCGCGTTGGAGTCAGTCGATTCTGTCAACAAAGAGATCCTTCGGCACATCAAAGAGGTGTGGGGCAGGTCATGACCAATCCGCGCGACCGCAATCAGCGAATGAAAAGCCTGTTCGCCAACGTAAATCCTGACGAGTTGGTCAGACCGTCGGCTACCATGTCCGCTGACGCTGAGAAGCGGCGTGTGGGCTCGGCCGCTGTCAAATCAATGGACAGGGCATTTGTCTCCATCGAGGAAGAAAACAAGCGGCTCCATGAGCAGCTGCTGTCGGCCGAGTCGATAATCGAAATCGATCCTGACAAAGTAGTCCCCTCGTTCGTCAGCGATCGGCTCGATATTGAGGGAGACCGGACGTTTGAAGCGTTTGTCGAGGGAATAAGGGAGGCCGGACAAAAGCTCCCCATCCTCGTCCGCCCCCTCCCCGGCCGACCGGACCACTATCAGGCGGCCTATGGCCATCGACGCCTTCGGGCGTGCCGGATTCTCAAGCGTCCGGTGAAAGCGATTGTACGAGATCTTTCCGATGAAGAATTGATCATCTCTCAGGGGATCGAGAACTCTGAGCGCCTGAACCTCTCCTTCATCGAGCAGGCTCTTTTCGCGCTCACTCTCAAGGAGAAGGGTTACAGCCGCGAGACTATCTCCGAAGCGCTCGGCCGAAAGGAACAGAAGAACGTCGCCTATATTTCCTTCCTGACAAACGCCGCGGCGGCGCTCCCCGAAGGTCTCATCCGACTGATAGGCTCGGCGCCTTCGATCGGCAGACCAAAGTGGGAAAAACTTGGCTCTCTCATTCAGAACCGGTCGCTCAATGCGACGCAACGCTATGCTGTCGAGGCCCTCACCTCGAACGAAGACTGGGCGTCGGCCGACAGCGATCAGCGCTTCTCGTTGGTTTTGGGGGCATTGGACAATCGAGGGAAGTCGGAGAGTGCCGTCACTGAGATAGCGATCGAAGATGGCAGCGTAGTCGTCGCCAAACGATCTGGTAATGCAATGACTATCTCGATCCCTGAGAAGCGGATCCCAGGTCTATCGGCATGGCTTCTGGAACGCCTTCCAGATCTCGTGCAGGAATATCGCGCCACACAAAAAGAGGGCTCTTAGATGAGGTGACAACCGAGACGAAGAAGGGTCTACCGACGCCAATCGGTAGACCCTTGATCCATTAGCCACCAGACCGAAACCGATCCGCGACATCACTTTAGCAATCTGATTCTAGGACGGCCCGGCCAAACAATCAAGTCTCTGTAACTCCAGAGGCCGATTTTTTGCGCCCTCCTGCTGGCTTCCCAAATAACCGAAGATGGGAGCTGTGGCATACGCCGCAGTGGGAATCCTATGTCCGAAATTACACCCGTCGCGTCTTTCAGACGTGTCACACCAGCCATCGTCGCAAGCAGTCGCTTGGCAATGACGAATGACGTGCCGGATACCGCGAAAGGAGACGTTGCCGTGCTACTGAAGCAGGCGGCTCCAATCCTGGGGATAGACGGCACGACGTATCACGTTATGGACATTCTCTTGGGGCTATCGCGTCCAGAGGACTGGAAAGGGACCGGGCGGCCCATTGTCGCCGTCTCGAACGCGAAGCTGGCCGAGTACACGATGCGCTCGGAGCGCACGGTCATTCGATGCATCCGCCGGCTCGTCGAGGCTGGCATCGCCGCTTACCGAGACAGTTCGACCGGCCGACGGTTTGTCTATCGTGACACAGGGGGTGGCATCATCGCTGGATTTGGAATCGACTTCACTCCAGCGCGGGTGCGGTTTGCGGAGATTAAAGAGAAGGTAACGGCCTATCGCGCAAAGCTCGCGGCGGAAAACGAAGCGCGACGAGACGTAGCGCGCTTGGCCCGGGCAATAGAAGATCTTTGCGATGCCTTTCCGGAGGATGCCGAAGATTTGAGGAGCCGAGTCCAAGGAGCTGATTTGACCGCGAACGGCATCTTAGACAAAGCCGAATCATATCGTTCAGTTTATGCAGACGCCCTGGAGAGGATCCAGGCGCGCAATGAAGAGAACAAAATGGCAGCCGAGGGTGACATCAATGTCAGGGCTAATACATATATTAACTCTGAATCTTCCTCTGGATGTAAGGATAAAGGCCCGCGCGGTAACGAGCGAACATATTTCCTAGAGCGCAACGCCGCTGCACCCATGGCTGTTGAAGCACCGCCCGGGGCGAAAGCTCTAGGACTTCAAAACAGATCCCCTCCCCCCTCGAGTGCGAATATCCAGACACAAGTGCTGGGTTCAGTCTCGATCGGACTTTTGCAGAGCGCCTGCCCCGAAGCGCAATCGATGATCGGCGCACGCTTCGACACTTGGTCCGCGCTGGATCGGAGCGGTGAAATGTTGCGGCGAATGATCGGGCTCTCTGAAGGAGGATGGATGGACGGGCGGCGGCGCGTGGGCGCATATGCCGCTGCGGCAATTCTGGCGACTGTTCTCGAGAAATCGTTGCGGGATCCGGAGCAGATCTCGAAGCCGGGGGGCTACTTCAGAGCAATGGTTGATCGTGCCGCCGAAGGAAAGCTCAACCTTGAACGAAGCCTCTTTGGATTGGTGGAGGGAAAATACGCGGTGTAG